>JAJBTD010000208.1 GCA_020861055.1 Clostridiales bacterium
GATCAACCGCAGCCGGGAGGCGGACGAGTCCCTGCGGCTGAAATACCGCTATCTTGACCTACGCAACCCGGCGGTGAAGCAGAATATCATTATCCGCTGCAACGTGGTCTCCGCCCTGCGCCAGGCCATGACGGAGGAGGGCTTTCTGGAGATCACCACCCCCATCCTCACCGCCTCCTCCCCGGAGGGAGCGCGGGACTACCTGGTGCCCGCCCGGAAGCATCCCGGCAAGTTCTACGCACTCCCCCAGGCCCCTCAGCCGTTCAAGCAGCTGCTCATGACCTCCGGCTTTGACCGGTACGTCCAGATCGCCCCCTGCTTCCGGGACGAGGACGCCCGGGGCGACCGCTCCCCCGGCGAGTTCTATCAGCTGGACATGGAGATGGCCTTTGCCACCCAGGACGACGTGTTCGCCGTGCTGGAGCGGGTGCTGCCCCCCATCTTCGCCAAGTACGGCAAGTACAGCGTGGCCTCCGACGCCCCCTTCCGCCGCATCTCCTACCGGGACGCCATGGAGACCTACGGCACCGACAAGCCCGACCTACGCATCGACCTGGTGGTGCAGGACGTGACCGACCTGTGCGCCGCCACCGAGTTCGGCCCCTTCCATCAGGGCGCAGTCAAGGCGGTGGTGGTGCCCGACTGCAAGCTGGCCCGGAAGGCGGTGGACAAGCTGTGCGCTGAGGTAGAGGTGCAGTCCGGCTCTAAGCCCTATTGGGTGAAACTGGACGACCAGGGCAAGCTCACCGGCGGCGTGGCCAAGTTCCTGACGGAGCAGCAGGCAGCGCTGACAGAGCGGCTGAGCCTCAAGCCCGGCTCCTTCGTGGGCTTTGCCGCCGGCGATCTGGGACAGGCCCAGAAGACCGCAGGCGTGCTCCGGAACCGTCTGGGGGCCGCCGTCCCCGGACATATGGACCGGGAGCGGTACGAGTTCTGCTGGATCGTGGACTTTCCCATGTACGAGATTGGGGAGGAATCCGGTCAGCTGGAGTTCTGCCACAACCCCTTCTCCATGCCCTCCGGCGGTCTGGAAACGTTGCTCCAGGCGGAGCGGGGGGAGATCGACCCTCTGTCCATCACCGCCGATCAGTACGACCTGGTGTGCAACGGGGTGGAGCTGTCCTCCGGTGCTGTCCGGAACCACGACCCGGAGATCATGGTCAAGGCCTTTGAGCTGGTCCGTCTGGGCGAGGACGACGTGAAGGCCAAGTTCCCCGCCATGTACAACGCCTTCTGCTACGGCGCGCCTCCCCATGCAGGCATCGCTCCCGGCGTGGACCGGATGGTTATGCTGCTGGCGGGAGAGGACTCCATCCGGGAGGTCATCCCCTTCCCCATGAACAAGAATGCCCAGGACGTGATGATGGGCGCGCCCAGCACCGTAGAGGAGCGGCAGCTGAAGGAGATCCACATCGCTGTCGTCGCTGACGAGGACTGATCTTTATCTTCTCCTAAAAATACCAGACGCACCCGACAGAGAGAATGCTCTCTGCCGGGTGCGTTTTTTGCGCAGATGTTAGCGATCAAACCGCAATTTTCCAGAAAATAGAGAAATTTCCCCGCATAGCAGGAGAAATGAGGCGAAAACTAGGCACAGGAAAGGACGGGGAATGACGATGAGAAACCCTATCATAGCGGCGCTGCTGCTGGCCGCGGCAATCGGCAGCCTGCTGCCCAGAGCCTGGGCGACGGAGACAGAGGAAAACGCCCCGGTGACGATCTCAGCCAAGGCCGGTGTGTTGATGGAGCGGGAGACAGGTACGATCCTCTACGAAGAGAACGCGCACGAGGCCCTGGAGCCCGCCTCAGTGACCAAGGTGATGACCATGCTGCTGGTGGCGGAGGCGATCGACAGCGGGAGTATCTCCCTGGAGGATATGGTGACCACCAGCGCCTACGCCGCCAGCATGGGCGGCAGTCAGGTCTATCTGGAGGAGGGAGAACAGATGACCGTCAGCGAGATGCTCAAGGCGGTGGCGGTGGCCTCCGGCAACGACGCAGCCGTGGCTCTGGCGGAGCATCTCCGGGGCAGCGAGGAGGCCTTTGTGTCGGCCATGAATCAGCGGGCGGCGGAGCTAGGCATGGAGGACACCCACTTCTGCAACTGCACCGGTCTCCCCGCAGAGGGACATCTGACCTCCGCCTATGACATCGCTCTCATGTCTCGCGCTCTGCTGAGCCATGAGGTGATACGGGATTACACCGGCATCTGGATGGACACCCTCCGGGACGGGACGTTTCAGCTGGCCAACACCAACAAGCTGATCTACTACTATGACGGGGCCACCGGACTGAAAACCGGCTTTACCCAGGGGGCGGGCTTCTGCATCTCCGCCAGCGCCCAGCGGGACGGCATGGAGCTGATCGCCGTGGTGCTGGGGTCGGAGACCTCCTCCGACCGGTTCGAGAGCGCCAAAACCCTGCTCAACTATGGCTTCGGCGGCTGGACGGTGACGGACGTGACCGACGGAGTGGTCCTGCCTCCGATACCGGTAACACTGGGCGAGGCGGATTGCGTTCAGACAGTGGTGGAGGACGGACGAATGCTCATTGCGAAAGGCGACCTGAGTCTTCTCACCACAGAGCTGACGTTAGCAGAGACGGTAGAGGCTCCGGTAGAGGCCGGGGACGTGCTGGGGACGCTGACGATATCATTGGACGGACAGATCATTCAGGAGCTCCCTGTCACGGCGGCGGAATCGGTGGAGCGAAAAACCTTCGGCAGTATCTTCCGGGATATGGTGGGTGAACTGCTCCCAGGGTAAAACAGGCATAAAACCGGCGGTCATAAGACCGCCGGTTTTATCAGCCTGTCAAAGAACTACCCCTCCACCCCCATTTCTGGTATAATAAAGGAAAT
>JAJBTD010000228.1 GCA_020861055.1 Clostridiales bacterium
AATTCATTCTTAAACAATTGACACAAAACGGGCGCAGAGGGTTTCCAATCCCCTGCGCCCGTCGCTCTTTGTCACTCTTTTTTCCACTGGACGCCCTGTTTGGTGTCCTTCAGGGTGATCCCCATCCGTTTCAGCTCGTCCCGGATCCGGTCTGCCTCCGCCCAGTTCTTGGCCGCCCTGGCCTCCTGGCGCTGGGCGATGAGGGCCTCCACCTGCTCGTCCAGGCTCTTCTCCTCCTCACGGGCGTAGAGCAGGCCCAGCACGTCGGTAAACTCCCCTATCAGCTTCAGCAGGGCGGCTGCTCCCGCCTTTGTGGGCTTCTGCTCCGGGGCCACCGCCCGGTTTGCCGCCCGGACTAGTTCAAAGAGGACGGAGACGGCGTCGGCGGTGTTGAAGTCGTCGTCCATGGCCGCGTCGAACCGTTCCCGATAGGTCCCCGCCTCGTCCAGCACCGCCTGCTCCGCCTCGTTGGGGCCGCCCTCTCCGCCGTTTTCCGCCAGGAAGGCCAGGTTGTCTCTGGCGGAGTACAGCCGTTCCAGTGCTGCTTGAGCCTGCTGGAGAGACTCTGCGGAGTAATTCAGAGGAGTGCGGTAGTGGGCGGAGAGCATGAACAGACGGATGGGCTCATAGCCATAAGCCTGGGCCGCGTCCCGGACGGTGAAGAAGTTCCCCTGGGACTTGGACATCTTTTTGTTGTCGATGTTCAAGAAGCCGTTGTGCATCCAGTAGTGGACGAAGGGGGCGTCGTTGGCGGCCTCGGACTGGGCGATCTCGTTCTCGTGGTGGGGGAACTGGAGATCCTCCCCGCCGCAGTGGATGTCGATGGTCTTGCCCAGATACTTCCGGTTCATGGCGGAGCACTCGATATGCCAGCCGGGACGGCCCTTGCCCCAGGGGGAGTCCCAGGCGGGCTCGCCGGGCTTGGCCGCTTTCCACAGAGCGAAGTCCAGGGGGTTCTCCTTCTCGTCGTTCACGTCGATGCGCGCCCCGGACATCAGGTCCTCGATTGGCTGATGGGACAGCTTGCCGTAGCCCTTGAATTTCAGAGTGCGGTAATACACGTCCCCGCTGGGCACCGGGTAGGCGTAGCCCTTGTCCACCAGGGTCTGCACCAGGTCGATGATCTCGTCCATGGTCTCGGTGGCTCTGGGGTGGATGGTGGCGGGGCGGACCCCAAGGCCCTGGGCGTCGGTGAAGTATTCCTGAATGTACTTCTCCGCCACCTCCTGGCTGGAGATGCCCTCCTCGTTGGCCCGTTTGATGATCTTATCGTCCACATCGGTAAAGTTCTGGACGAAGGTCACCTCATAGCCCCGGTACTCCAGGTAGCGCCGGAGCACGTCAAAGAGGATGATGGGCCGGGCGTTTCCCACATGGATGAGGTTGTAGACGGTGGGGCCGCAGGCGTACATCCGTACCTTGCCCTCCTCGATGGGGACAAATTCCTCCTTGCGGCGGGTCATAGAGTTGAAAATTTCCATTACTGTTCCTCCTGTTCCGCTTCCTGCTTCTGCTGATTGCGTAAATACTGTTCATCCAGCTGCTGCTCCAGGAACTCCACCCGGGAGAGCAGGGATTTCATGGTCTCGGCCACGGGGTCGGTGACGTGGATCTGGTCCACGTTGCTGGCGTAGGCCACCCGCTGGCCGGAGATCTTCACCACATGGGCGGGGACGCCCACGGCGGTGGCGTCCGGAGGGACTTCCTGCAGGACCACCGCGTTGGCGGCGATGCGGGCCCCGTCCCCCACCTTAAAGGGCCCCAGAACCTTGGCTCCGCTGCCGATGAGCACATTGTTGCCGATGGTGGGATGGCGCTTCCCCTGGTCCTTGCCGGTGCCGCCCAGGGTCACTCCCTGGTAGAGCAGCACGTCGTCCCCCAACTCCGCCGTCTCGCCAATGACGATGCCCATGCCGTGGTCGATGACCAGGCGGCGGCCGATGGTGGCGCCCGGGTGGATCTCGATGCCCGTCCAGAACCTGGCCCACTGGGAGATACATCGGGCCAGGAACCGCAGACCGTGGACGTGGAGAAAATGGGCCAGGCGGTAATAGATGGTGGCCAGGACGCCGGGATAGAGCAGGAAGATCTCCAGCTTGCTCCGGGCGGCGGGGTCTCTGGCCTGGTAGGCCCCAAGCAGCTCGCTCAACCTTTGAAATAATTTCATCTATATTCGCTCCATTTTTAACTGATATGCCATCAAATCGGATACAAAAACGCCTCCTGCCCATTTGGGCAAGAGGCGATGTCAAACCGCGGTTCCACTCTCGTTTATCACTCGATGACCGGTAACGGCGGTCTCCGGAGGCATTACCCTCCCGCTCCGGGGCGCACATTCACACAGATGACCAGAGACAGGCTCCCATCCGCTGACCCGTCCTCGCTGGCTGGCAATTCTGCGCTACTCTTCCCCTTCTCTGCGGCTGATCACTTTCATTATATTATCATCTCTCCCCATCGGTGTCAATCCATCGCGGGGAAATTTTGCCGTTCTCCGCTCTCGCCATACCTGAGGCCCGGTCACTTTCCGGGGTTTAGTACGTCCCGGTTCTTCCGGAAATACTCCACTCCAGAGTAGACAGTGGTTACCAGGATGATGGCGTTCACCGCCGCGTCCAGCACCGGCCACTGGCGGAAGGCCAGCATCAGGCAGATGCCCACCATGGTACAGGCGGTCTTGACCTTCCCTGACCAGGCGGCGGCGATGACCCGTCCGTTGTCCACCGCCACCAGCCGGAGGGCAGAGACGGCGAACTCCCTTGCGATGACGCACAGCAGCACCCATGCGGGCATCCGCCCCTGCTCCACGAAAATGAGCATGGCGGCGGTCACCAGCAGCTTATCCGCGATGGGGTCCAGGAACTTGCCGAAGTCGGTGACCTGGTTATAATTTCGGGCGATGTAGCCGTCCACAAAGTCGCTGAGGCTGGCGACGATGAACACGCCCAGGGCCACCCACTGGGCGGCGGGGGCCTCCAGATAGCAGACGATGACAAAGACAGGGATGAGAACCACCCGAAAGAGAGTGATCTTGTTGGCGGTATTCATAACGTGTCCTCCCACTGGTCGATCTCTCCCAGCAGCTCTCCGTCCTCTGTGCCGGTGAGCAGCACCGGGACGAAGGTCCCCGCCGGAACCTCCCCTGCGGCGGTGAAGTACACCGTGCCGTCGATGCCCGGAGAGTCGGCATAGGTCCGTCCGGCCCAGCAGCCCATATTCTCGTCAAAGCCCTCGCAGAGGACCTCCACCACCTGGCCCAGATGGGCCTCGTTCCAGTCGTCCATGACTCGGCTCTGGAGGTCGGTGAGCAGCTCCACCCGTCGCTGGGCAGTCTCCGCCGGAATCTGGTCGGGCATAGTGGCAGCGGGCGTCCCCTCCTCCGGGGAGAACTGGAATACCCCCGCCCGCTCCAGCCGCTCCTCCCGGAGGAACCGGCACAGCTCGTCAAACTCCTCCTCGCTCTCTCCGGGGAGGCCGCAGATCAGACTGGTGCGGATGACCACCCCCGGCAGACGGCGGCGAAGGGTGTGGAACAGCTCCGTGATCTGGGCCTTCGTCCCCCGGCGGCACATGGCGGTCAGGATACGGTCGCTGACGTGCTGAATGGGGATGTCCACATAGTTGACGATCTTTTTCTCCCTGGCCATGACGTCGATGAGCTCGTCGGTGATGGCGTCCGGGTAGAGATAGTGGAGCCGAATCCAGTGGAAGTCCAGCTTGCACAGCTCGGTGAGCAGCTGGGGCAGCATATACCGCCCGTAGCGCTCCTTGCCGTAGCGGCTCACATCCTGGGCGATGAGAATCAGTTCCTGCACGCCCTCGTCCGCCAACACCCTGGCCTCGGCCAGAATGGACTCCATGGAGCGGCTGCGGTACTTCCCCCGGATACTGGGGATGGCGCAGAAGGCGCACCGGTTGGAGCAGCCCTCGGCGATTTTCAGGTACGCCGTCCAGGAGTTGGTAGAAATCATCCGGTCCCCGTCCTCAAAGGTATTGTTGATGTCGCCGAAGTACTCCGGACGGCCCTCGCTCATGACCTCCTCCACGGCGGCCACGATGTCCGTATAGCTCCCGGTACCCAGAAGGCCGTCCACCTCAGGCAGCTCTTCCTTAATTTCCTCCCGATACCGCTGGGAGAGGCAGCCGGTGACCAGGATTTTTTTCAGCAGGCCCTGCTCCTTCAACGCCGCCATCTCCAGGATGTTGGCGATGGCCTCCTCCTTGGCGGCGTCGATGAAGCCGCAGGTGTTGATGACGCAGAGGTCGGCTCCCTCCGGTTCGTCCACCACGAAGTGGCCCGCGTCCTGCACCAGGGCGGCCATCTGCTCGCAGTTGACCCGGTTTTTATCACAGCCCAGGCTGATAAAGGCGATGGAATAGCCCAATGAAATCACTCCTTCACTCCCGCCAGTATAGCAGATTTGGGAGCCGGGGTAAAGCCTCAGCTCCCAAAGGTTGTCCAAATTTACCTTTTTTTCATAAATCTGAACAGGATATCTCCCTGTCAGTCCCAGCCGCCTTCTCCGGCCGGGCCGTTCCCCATCACGGTCCGAATGGCCTGCCAGGAGAAGCCCCGGCGGCGCAGGGCGTTGGCCTGGCGCTGGAAGCTGCGGGGGTCGGAGGCGTCCGCTGCGCGCCTGGAGGCCAGGTAATCCGCTGCGGCCTCCTCCTCCGGACGGGCCTCGGCCATGGCCTCCGCCCAGCAGTCCCGGGGAATTTTCCGGCGGTACAGCTCCTCCCGGAGCTTTTGGGGGCCGTAGCCTCTCCCGTCATAGTGGCGCACCACCGTCTTGGCATATTCCCCGTCGTTGAGGGCGCCCAGCTCCTCCAGCCAGTCGGCGGCCCGCTCCGCCTGGGGTCGGCCCTCTCCCTTGGCAACCAGCTTATCCACCAGTTCCGCCCTGGAGAGAGGCCTGGCCCCAATCATACGGGCCGCACGCTCCCGTGCGGAGGTGTCCTCGCTGCTGGCGATGAGCCGCCGAAGAGTCTCCCCCTCCAGCTCCAGGCCAGGGCGAAGGCCGAAGTCCAGCAGCTCCTGCTCCCCCACCTTGATGAGAGCGCCGCTGTCCAGGAAGACCAGAAATCTCCCTCTGACATGCTTGGACGGCTCTACCCGATCGACCTTCGGCATCAGCCTTCAAAGTCCTCGGCGGAGATGTCCAGCTCGTCCACCGCCGGCTTCTGCTTGCCGGCGGACGGGGCGGCGGGGGCAGGCTCCGCCTTCGGCTCCTCGGCGGGGACCCGTCCGGCAGCCCGTGCGGCCACCATGGACTGACGGCTCATCAGCTTGTAGGCGTTGGCCCGAATCTGCTTTTCCAGCTCGGCGGCCACGTCGGGATGGTCGGTCATATACTGCTTGGCGGCGTCCCGGCCCTGGCCCAGACGGGTCTCCCCCATGGCGTACCAGGAGCCGGACTTCTCGATCAGGCCCAGCTGAGCGGCCAGGTCCACGATCTCGCCCTCCTTGGAGATGCCGGTGCCGTACATGATGTCGAACTCCGCCTCACGGAAGGGGGGCGCCACCTTGTTTTTCACGATCTTCGCCCTGGTGTGGTTGCCGATCAGGTCGTCCCCCACCTTCAGGGTCTGCACCCGGCGCACCTCGATACGGACGGAGGAGTAGAATTTCAGCGCCCGTCCGCCGGTGGTGACCTCCGGGTTGCCGTAAATCACGCCCACCTTTTCCCGGAGCTGGTTGATGAAGATACAGATACAGTTGGTCTTGCCGATGGAGCCGGTGAGCTTACGCAACGCCTGGCTCATGAGTCGGGCGTGGAGGCCCACATAGCTGTCTCCCATCTCCCCCTCGATCTCTGCGCGGGGCACCAGGGCGGCTACGGAGTCCACCACCACCACGTCGATGGCCCCGGAGCGCACCAGCTGGTCGGTGATCTCCAGGCCCTGCTCGCCGGTATCCGGCTGAGAGATGAGCATGGAATCGATGTCCACACCCAGCGCACGGGCGTAGGCGGGGTCCATGGCGTGCTCGGCGTCGATATAGGCCACCTCGCCGCCCAGCTTCTGGGCCTCAGCCACCACGTGCAGGGCCAGGGTGGTCTTTCCGGAGGATTCCGGGCCGTAGATCTCCACGATGCGGCCTCTGGGAAGGCCACCGATGCCCAGAGCCAGGTCCAGGCCCAGGGAGCCGGTGGGGATGCTCTCCACCTGAATCGAGGTGTTGTCTCCCATGCGCATGATGGAGCCCTTGCCATAGGTGCGCTCGATCTGAGCCACGGCGGTCTCCAGTGCCTTCTTCTTGTCGCTGGCGGGGGCTGCGGGGCGGATCGCCGGTTGCTTCTTTGTTGCCATAGCTTATTTCTTCCTCTCTATGTGTTTGCCTGAATCTGATCTCATGAAATATCTGAAGAACCGGGCTGCCACTGGCCCTCTACCACCCGGAGAATCTCGTGGGTGTCCGGATAGCTGGTCACATTGACAAAGCCCTGCGCGGTGAGGATGTCCTCCACCTCTCCCGCCTGGCCGATGCCCACCTCGAAGATGAGCCAGCCGTTCTCACGAAGGGCGCTTTTCCACTTCTGCGCGATGGCCCGGTAGAAATCCAGGCCGTCCGCTCCCCCGTCCAGGGCCAGATGAGGCTCATAGTCCCGGACAGATTTGTCCAGGCCGTCAATGTCCCCGGAGGGGATATAGGGCGGGTTGGAAACGATGATGTCAAAATCCCAGAGCTGCCGGGGCGGCTCCGCCAGGGCGTCCACCGGAAAGCAGGTGACCCTGGACCGGAGCCCGCAGCGGCGGATATTCTGGTTGCAGACCCGGACGGCGTCCGGGGAGCAGTCCCCCAGTACCACCCGGCAGTTTTTGGCCCAGGCCGCCACCGCCAGGCCGATGCAGCCGGTCCCGGCGCAGAGATCCAGCACCCTGGCACGATCTCCCGCCTCTCTGGCCCGGCTGACCGCCTGTTCCGCCACCACCTCGGTATCCGTCCTGGGGATGAGCACGGTGTCGTCTACGTCCAGATCCAGGCCGCAGAAGCTCCACTCCCCCAGCAGATAAGCGGCTGGCTCCCCCTCCAGTCTGCGGCGGGCCAGCTCCCGTACCTCCGCCTCGGACGGGGCGGGCACATAGTAGCTCAGGCTCGCCCAGAACTGCGCGGTAGTCTTGTGCGTTGCGTGGCAGACCAGCTCCCTGGCCTCCAGGGAGGCGGCCTCGATGCCCGCCAGCCGGAAGGTCTGGCGCAACTCCAGGTACAGGTTGTTATAGGTTATCGCCATAAAAGGCGTTCACACTCCTTTTAGCGGGGCAGTTACCAGGCGTCCTGCCCCTTCTCCCGGGGCAGCACCTGCTTTAATGCCTCGATAGCCACCTCCATCATGGAGTCGTCCGGCTCGAAGGTGGTAAAATTCTGCATCCACAGACCCGGCGCAGTGAGGATGCGGGTCACAATGTTGTCATGTCCCCCGGCATAGCGGTTGAACTCGTAACTCACCGCCATGATGACCGGCAGGGACAGCAGCTGGAGCAGAATACGCACCAGCAGATTGGGCGGGTCGTACAGGGAAAACATGACAGCATGGACCAGGATGGCGATGGCGATCACCATAAACAAAAAGCTGGTACCGCAGCGGGGATGGTGCCGGGGCATTTTCCGGACGTTGTCCACCGTCAGCTCCAGGCCCCGCTCGTAGCAGAAGATGCTCTTATGCTCCGCCCCGTGGTAGGCGAACACCCGCTGCATATCCTTCATACGGGAGCAGAGGATGAGATAGACCAGGAAGATGAGGATGCGCACCACCCCTTCCACCAGACTGACCGCCAGCTTGTTCATGGGGAGAAAGTTCCCCAGCAGACCGGTGATCAGGGTGGGCAGCAGGAAGAACAGCCCCACGGACAGGCACACCGCCATGACCACCGCCAGGGTGATGATAGCCTTGCCAAAGGCCTCGCTGCCCAGCTTTTTCTCCAGCCACTGCTCGAACCGGGACGGCTCCGCCTCCTCTTCCTCCTCCGGGTAGAAATCGGCGGAGAACATCAGCGCCTTGACCCCCCGGTACATGGAGTCCAGAAAGGTGACGCAGCCCCGGATAAAGGGCCAGCCCAGGACGGGATACCGCGCCTTGATGAGCTTCAGCTCCTCCACCTGGATCTCCATTCCGCCGTCCGGCCGGCGGACGACGATGGCCTGTTTCTCCGGACCACGCATCAGAATGCCCTCGATCAAGGCCTGACCGCCGATGGAGGTGCGGAAACCGCTCTCCTTACTTTTGTCTGCCATCATTGGCTCCTTCCAGTCGATTCTGTCGATAACGACATTCTATCAAACATTCGTTCTAATTGCAAGTCTTTTCCGAACATTTGTTCTGAATTTTTCAGGGAATATTACGGTCTCCCGACTGCTGTTGCTGGGCCATCTCCGCCCGGATCTCCTCCAGGGGCAAGGCCCCGGTGGTACCGGTGGGCTTGCTGGGAGATGGGGCGGAAATTGGCAAAAGCACACGCACTAAGCAGCCACCCCCCGGTGCGTTGGAAATGTCCAGCACGCCTCCGTGACGGGTGACGATCTCATCGCAGACGGCCAGTCCGATGCCGTTTCCTCTGGCCTTGGAGGAGCCTTTGTAGAACTTCTTCTTGACAAAGGGCAGCTCCTCCTCCGGGATGCCCTGGCCGTAGTCCCGGATAGAGATGCAGATAGTATCCTCCACCCGTGCGATGGCGGTCTGGATGACGCCGCCGGAGCCGCCGTGCTTGGCCGCATTGTCCAGCAGATTGCAAAACACCTGCCGCAGCCGCTGAGGGTCGCCGGGGATGGGGTCGAACTCCTCCTCGCAGTCGTTGTGGTGGAGGGTAATGCCCTGCTTTTGGAAGATCTGACCATAGGTGAACACGGCGTCCTCAAATTCCGCCTTGATGTCGATGGGCTCCATGTTCAGGGTGAACCGGCCGTCCTCCATCCGGGAGAAGTCCAGCAACTCCTCCACCATCTGGGCCAGCCGCTTTCCCTCACTGACGATGATGCCCAGGCCCTTCCGGTACTCCCCCTGGTCCGTGATCTCCCCGGACAGGAGGGTCTCACCCCAGCCGTTGATCGCGGTCAGGGGCGTTCGCAGCTCATGAGAGACGGAGGAGATAAACTCGCTGCGCATCTTCTCATTTTGGCTGATCTGCATGGACATATCGTTGATGGCGTCGGTCAGCTCTCCGATCTCGTCGTCGTTCTGCTTTTCGATCTGGACGCCGTAGCTCCCCGTGGCGATCCGGTTCGCCGTCTCCGTGATCCCGGCGATGGGGTCTACAATGGATTTGATGAAGTAGATGCTGATCACATAGGTCACAAGCACCATCAGCAGCCCCACCAGCATGACCGCCACGACGATACCGACGATCTGCCCGTCCACCACGGAGAGGGAGGTCACCAGGCGCATGACCCCCTTTACCTTGCCGCTTTTGACGTGAGGGGCGGAAACCGCCATAATGCGCTCCCCGGTGCTGGCGTCCCGGCCCACCCAGTAGCCGATCTCCTGGGTATCGACCGCCTGGGTCACGTCCTCGGTCATGGCGCTGGCCTGGGTGCTCAGGCCGTAGGAGGAGAGGGAGGACAGGATGACCCTCTGCTCCTCCGTATCTACGAATTGCAGCTCCAGCCGGTCCCGGTCGTCGAAGCCGCTGATATAGTAATTGGCCATCTCCAGGTACTCGTCCTCGGTAGAGGCATAGCTGGAGAAAAAGTCGCATGCCTCCTTCACCCGGGCCTCCATACCGGTACGCATGGAGCTGTAATAATAGTTGCTCAGGCCCACAGAGGCGGCAATGATCGCCATCACCACAAAGCTCAGCACAACGCCCACGCTGTTGATCAGCCACCGGCGGCGGATGCCCTTTTGGAACAGGCTGGGGGATGGGATCAGGTCCTTGAGGCTCCATTTGACGCCCTTGGCCCGTTCTTTTTCGTCCGGAGGGGGCTTTTTTTCACTTCTCTCCCGTTTTCCCGGTCCCTTGGGCGGAGCCTGTTTCTGCTCGTTTCGTCTCTTCGGCATCAGAAGCCCCACTTATAGCCGTAACCCCAGACCGTTGTGATATAGGTGGGATTGGTGGGGTCGTCCTCCACCTTCAGCCGCAGGCGGCGGATGTTTACGTCCACGATCTTCACATCCCCAAAATAGTCGCTCCCCCAGACCGTCTCCAAAATCTCGTCCCGTGAGAGGGCCTTGCCTGGATTATCCATCAGCAGCTTCATGACGGTGTACTCCACCTGGGTCAGCTTGATGCGCTGTCCGTTCTTCTCCAGCGTGCGGTTGCGGGTATTGAGCTGGAAGGGGTCCTGCCGGATAATGCCGTCGTCCAGGGGCGGCTCTCCCCCGGTGCGGCGATAGAGCGCGTCCACCCGTGCGGTCAGCTCCGCCGGGGAGAAGGGCTTGGTCACATAGTCGTCCGCCCCGGTCATCAGGCCTGTGACCTTGTCCATCTCCTGGGTGCGGGCGGTGAGCATAATAATACCGATCTTCCCGTTATCCGCCCGGAGACGGCGGCAGACCTCAAAGCCGTCCATGCCGGGGAGCATCACGTCCAGCAGAGCCACCCGGATGTCCGGGTTCCGCTTGACGACCTCCAGAGCCTCCTCTCCGCTGGACGCCTCCAGCGTATCGTAGCCGGCCCGCCGCAGATTGATGACCACAAAGCTGCGGATGTTGTCCTCATCCTCCAGTACCAGTACCTTTTTCATGCCGTACCTCCCATAAAGCGGTTCAATCGCTGGACCAGTCGGTGGTGATGATGTGGAGATTTTCCAGCACATCCTCCTCCGTCCAGTCGCAGAAGCCGTCCTCTGTCTCGTAAAATTCCACCGAATAGGCGGCGTCCTCGCTGCCCGTATCCAGGAGACTGCGTTCGCCCAGAACCGCCCGCTCCTCCCGGTCGGCGCCGGGATTTTGAGAGATGGTCATAAAGCGCGCCGCAGTGCCATTGCTCAAAACGGCGGTGCCCGTGTTCTCGTCCCGCTGGAGTATTTTCCCCCCGTCCTCGTCCACCGGGGTCAGCACATAAAACTGGATACTTCTCTCCACCGTCTCGCCCAGGCTGTAGTCGCTGCGCTCCAGGGCGATCTCGCCGTTCCACTCCTCCGGAAGGATCAGATACCAGCCGTCGCTGCTGTTGTAATAGGTGCTGCACGCCACATGGGGCTCGCCGTTCAGATCGTACTGCACCCAGGACACCAGATAGAAGTTCTCCGACACCGTGACCGTCCCATCCTCCAGCCGCTCATAAATGCTGGAGAGGGCGGGGATCTCCCAAATGCCGTCGGCATTCAGATCCTGCTCCGCCACATAGGTACGCCGCCGGGTGCTCGTGCTGGTGCTTTTATTCTCGTCCAGCGTGACGTTTACCAGTTCTCCGTTCCGAATCGACAGGATATCCGTGAGCTGGATGCTGGAGCTGGCAGCGCCTGTCTCCGAGTCGGTCACATAGCCGGTGACATAGAGAGCGTTTCCCCCGTTATAGAGCGCGGCGCTGCGGACGCGGTCGATGCTGGCCAGGTCGTAGGAGAGGCGGGCCGTTCCCGTCAGCGCCAGTCCTCCGTCGGAATAGGTGTAATACTCCGCCCGGTTCTGGCTGGTGTCCGAGGTATCCAGGTAGAGGAGCAGCAGTTCATCCGCGCCGTCCTCATTCAAATCCACAAGACTGTAGCGGGTGTAGCTCTGGGCGGCCATCAGCTCCAGGCTGCCCCCTGACCAGACGCTGTAGGCGGACAGAGCATAGACGCCGGTAGACACCTGCCAGGTGATGACGATCTCCATGTTCCCCGCTCCGTCCAGCTGGGAATAGGACACCGAATTGACCGCACTGCCCTGGCCGTTGATGGTGGTCATGACCTCATACTCTCCCTCGTCGTTCTGCTGAAAGAGATAGATTACCAGAGCGGACTCATCCGTATCCTTGAGGAAGGCCACCGCCTCGCTGACGCCGTCTCCATCCAGGTCCACATCCTGGACCGCCTGGGTATTGGAGCCGGAGAGAGGCGCGGCGTATTCCAGTCCGCTGTCCAGCAGCGACTGGAGGGACTGCTGGAGGCTCTCATATTCCGACGACATTTTTGGCAGGGAGTAAAGCTCGTCTCCGCTTTTCAGGCTGCATCCGCTCAGCAGCATCAGAAGCGCGCAAAGCAGCGCCGTCAGCCTGGCCCTTCGTCTCATACCGTCACCTCCAACCATAGCTGCACTCACATGGTATTTTAACACAAGCTGCGGCAAATTCCTATCCCATTTTTCAAGTTTCCCGTTTTCCGATCTGCGCCGCGGCAAAGACGGGAGAAACAAAAAAATCCCGAAACCATACGGTTTCAGGATTTTTTCCACTGACCCGTCGGGGATTCGAACCCCGGACACCCTGCTTAAAAGGCAGGTGCTCTGCCGACTGAGCTAACGGGTCATACACTGGGATGGCGGGACTCGAACCCACGGATGCGGGAGTCAAAGTCCCGTGCCTTACCACTTGGCGACATCCCACCATAAAAAGCCGGACCGGCGGGATGCCGTTCCGGCTGGCCCTGCCATGCAGGTAAAAAAGGGTGGATAGACGGATTCGAACCGTCGGCCTCCAGAGCCACAATCTGGCGCTCTAACCAGCTGAGCTATACCCACCATGAGCTGCTGAAACGGAAAATTAGGACGGTGGCCGCAGAGGGAGAGGCAACGTCTCCGCTCAGGGGCCCGGCCAACTACGCCTGAAGGGATTCGAACCCCCGGCCCACTGCTTAGAAGGCAGTTGCTCTATCCGACTGAGCTACAGGCGCGTGTGGAGCGGGTGATGGGAATCGAACCCACACGACCAGCTTGGAAGGCTGGGATTCTACCATTGAACTACACCCGCAAGCCGTTATCAGCTTGAATAGTCTATCACGACTGCGGGGTGTTGTCAAGGAATTTCTTCCTATTCCTGCGACTTTTGCCGGGCAGGAGGGAATCACCGCAGCGCCTTGTCGCAATAGGCGCAGCACTCCACGCCGCCCACCGTCTTGACCAGAGGCGGCAGATAGCCCCCCTCGGTCTGGGTGATGCAGTTGGGGTTAGAACAGACCGGCTTCGTGCCGATCTCCACCGGGTCGGGCTTTCGGTGCCCCTGATTGGCCAGGTCCATGAGCAGCGCCATCCGGGCGTACATTCCGAACCGGGCCTGTTCAAAATAGGCGGCGCGGGGATCGTCGTCCACATCCACGCTGATCTCGTCCACCCGCGGAAGGGGATGGAGCACCATCATTTTGGGCTTGGCCCGCTCCAGCTTTCGACGGCTGAGAACATAGACGCCCTTGTTGCGCTCATACTCCAGGGGGTCGATAAACCGCTCCCGCTGGATGCGGGTCATATACAGCACGTCCAGCAGGGGGATGACCGCCTCCAGGCCGGTGACCTCGGTGTACCACATGTGGTTCTCCTGCATAAAGGCCCGCATATAGTCCGGGATAGCCAGCTCTCTGGGGCTAATCAGGTAAAACTTGATATCGTCAAACTTGGACAGGGCCTTGATGAGAGAATGAACGGTCCGCCCGTTTTTCAGGTCGCCGCAGAGGCCGATGGAGATGCCGTCCACGCTGCCCCGGAGCCGGGTGATGGTGGTCAGGTCGGCCATGGTCTGGGTGGGGTGCATATGCCCCCCGTCCCCGGCATTGATCACCGGAACCTCGGAGTAGAGGCTGGCAGCCTTGGCAGCCCCCTCCCTGGGGTTGCGCATGACGATCACATCGGAATAGGCGGAGACCATCTTGATGGTGTCCTTCAGCGTCTCTCCCTTTGCGGTGGAGGAGGAGCGGGGATCTGCAAAGCCGAACACGGTCCCCCCCAGTCGAAGCATGGCAGTCTGAAAGGAAAAATTGGTGCGGGTGGACGGCTCAAAAAAAAGACTGGCCTCCAGCTTCCCCCGACAGGCATCCAGATATTCCTCCGGATGGTCCATGATCTGCTCTGCCCGGGCGTAAATGTCCTCCCACTCCCTGCGGCTCAGGTCGTCGAAATCAATGAGGTGTCGAAAACTCACTGCCGTTGCCCCCTTGCGTGCGATTCTGTTGTATCCTGTTCACCGCTCTGCATTGTATCACGGACGGAGGCGGGAGACAAGAACCGTCTGCCCAAAAAGTCAAAATTCAGCAGAAACCACGAATTTCCCCGGAGAAAAGGGACAAATACTGCCCGGATACATCAGATTGTGCTAATACATCCGGGGCGGTATGATTTTCGCCGCCCCGGTGCATCCTAGCAGGTGACAAAACCTGAGCGGAGGCGATCGGATGGCGTTCATCTGGTATTTTCTGTTTTACTCCTGGCTGGGGTTTCTGGTGGAGGTCTCCTTTGCCCGTCTGACCCACAGCAAAAAGCAGGATCGGAAGTGTATGCTCCTGCTGCCACTGTGTCCGGTCTACGGCGTAGGGGCGGTGGGCATTCTGCTGCTGCCCCAGTGGGTACAGGAACGCCCTCTGGTTCTGGTGCTGGGGTCCGCCCTGGTGGCCACCGGGGCGGAGTATCTCCTCTCCTGGCTGTATGAGCGGGGCTGGGGGGTGTCCTTCTGGGACTACAGCGCCCTCCCCCTCCAGGTCAACGGGCGGGTCTGCCTGCCCTTTGCCCTGGTCTGGGGCTTGCTGAGCCTGCCCCTGGTCTATCTGGTTCAGCCTGTGGCGGAGCAGCTGGGGAGTCGGCTGCCGGATGGGGTGATTGGCGCCATGGGGCTGCTGTTTCTCATCGACCTGGTGCTGACAGGCCGGGTCCTCCGCATCGCCCACACCACCAGCGCCCTCCGCTGGTGGGCTACAGAGCCTCCAGCTGACTGAGAACGGCCTGAATATCCTCCTCCCTGGCCCCCTGCTTCCGGGCAAAGGAGATCGCCTGATTCACCGTCCAGCCCCGCACCACCTGGGCCATAGGATGATGGATCAGGCTGGGGTCATATTGGTTGAGCAGGGCGACGGCCCTGGGGTTTTTCGCCAGCTCGTCGATGGTGACGGTCCCGTTTTTCAGATCCATATACCGTGTCCTTTCCGGGCAGGGCCTTGACCTGACCCGCCCTGTGCCATTATAATAGCTGCCAGATAGAATATGGCAGGAGGACTGAATTATGCTTGTGAAACCGTTTCTGGATCATGCGCCCGCCATCCACCCAACCGTCCGGGGAGCGGAGAATGCCGTGGTCACGGGTGAGGTGACCCTGTCCGCCGGGGTCAGCCTGTGGTATGGGGCCGTTCTTCGGGGAGATGCCGCCCCCATCTCCGTAGGGGAGAACACCAACGTCCAGGACAACGCCGTTCTCCACTGCGACGCCGGGCAGCCCTGCCGGGTGGGCCGGGACGTGAGCATCGGACACGGGGCAGTGGTCCACTCCGCCCAGGTGGGAGACAGATGCCTCATCGGGATGAACGCCACCCTGCTCTCCGGCTGCTCTCTGGGGGAGGGCTGCATCGTGGGAGGCGGCGCCGTGGTGCCGGGGAACCTCCACGCCCCGGCGGGGAGCCTGCTGGTGGGCGTCCCGGCGCGGGTGGTGCGTCCGGTGAAGCCGGAGGAGGCTGCCCATGTGCTGGAAAACGGGGCGGACTACCTCCGTCTGGCAGAGGCGACCTTTCCGGCCCTGGGTGAATAAAAAGCGCCCCTCCGGGCAAGCTATCTCTGCCCAAAGGAGGGATAAGCATGGATCGAATCAACGACAACATCCAGTGCAGCGTGGATACCTGCGCCTACCACGCAGGCGCTCAGGACTACTGCACGCTCCACACCATCAAGGTGGGATGCTGTGACCCCCAGCCCACCAGCTGCGACTGCACCGAGTGTGCCTCATTCAAGGCGAAAAAGGGCTGCGGCTGCCGGTAACACGGCGGAAAACGGGCAAAAATGCCGTCCTCCCCATTGGGAGGGCGGCACTTTGTTTCCTGTTATGCTCCGGTGATCACAGGGGAATATTCCCGTGGCGGACCTTTTTCTGCCCGGACTGGAAGGTGAGCTGTGCGTCCAGCACCTTCTCCAGCAGGCGACGGGTATCCTGAGGCTGGATGACGTCGTCGATATAGCCCAGCTTCGCCCCGATGTAGGGGTTCAGGTAGGTATCCTTGTAGGTCTGAACCTTCTCGTCCAGGACCTCCTGGTACTTATCCCCGGCGGCGTTCAGCTCCCGCTTGTTCAGGATCTTCACCGCGCCCTCGGCGCCCATGACGGCGATCTCCGCATAGGGCCAGGCCCAGACCACGTCGGCCCCCAGCTCCTTGCAGCACATGGCGATATACGCCCCGCCATAGGCTTTCCGGAGGATGAGGGTGATCTTGGGCACCCTGGCCTCGGAGTAGGCGTAGAGCATTTTGGCCCCGTGGCGGATGATGCCGGAGCTCTCCTGGTCCTTCCCAGGGAAGAAGCCGGGCACGTCCACCAGGTTGATGAGGGGGATATTGTAGCAGTCGCAGGTGCGGATGAACCGGGCGGCCTTGCAGGAGGCGTTTACGTCCAGGCAGCCGCTGAGGACAGCGGGCTGGTTGGCCACAAAGCCCACGGTGGCCCCGTTCACC
>JAJBTD010000031.1 GCA_020861055.1 Clostridiales bacterium
GCTGGTGCCGGAAACTGTCGTCCCGATAACAGATACGGTTGCCTGGGTGTGCACATGGGGGGTCCCGGAAAATGTGCTGCCAAAGGTGACCGCCACTCCGGTTGGCGTATTGGCCTTAGACGGGGTGATGGAGACGGCGCCCTTCTGTATCTCCGGCACCCGGATACTTTTGGGGCCTGCATAGATGCTGTCCTTCGCCCGCAGATAGATGTTAGAGGTGTATGTCGTTGTGCCGAGGTAGATCGTACTGGTCACGCTACCGGCGCCGAACAGATAATTATTAGAGGAATTGATATATGCAATTGATCGGTATGTGCCGGTGTTATCTGCGCAGACTATGCTGTGGCCGTTTGCAAACTGTATGTTCCCGCTGACGGTGCCGTTTCCGGACACATCCAGCGCCTTAGTGTACACATTGCTCCAGCGTATGGCAGACGTACCACAGGAAGTCCTGCCGTTCGTATACGGGATAATGCCCTCCTTGGTAATGCTGACACTGTAATTCATGGAGCTGTCGCCGACACCCTGTACTGCAAATGCAATGCGGGGAGCGGTATTACTGATATAAGTAAGGTACATTCTGCCGTAGATGGTTCCAGTATCCAGGTCTCGGCTAAATTCTACTTTGGGCTCTGATGATCCATTGTTGAGAAATAGTTTATGTGCGTAGATATTGCCGTTGTTGCACAGCTTTATTGCTCCTGTCGTCGGGTCCTCCAGGTTGGCCGCGCCGATAGAGATGGCGATATCCGAGCTTGAGGATTTCAGGGCGTTGAGGATGGTGTAGCTGTCATAGCCGGTGGCGATGGTGACATCCTCCGTCTCCGTCTGGTAGACGGGGTAGTCCGTCTCCTCGGTGGTGGTCTCGCTCTCGGTGCTGTCCGTGTAGTACAGCAGGTTTCCCTCGTCGTCCGTCTCCTGGATGTAGTTGCCGTCCTCGTCGGTGACGTACACCGTCTCTGTAGTGGTCTCCAGGGTGGTCAGCTCGGCGTACAGGCGGTAGTTGTCGATGGTCCAGCCGCCGATCTGGCCGGAGGTGGAGACGAGCTTTCCGTCCGCGTCCAGGGAGAACGCCCCGTTGATGCTGTACAGCGCCAGCCCCGTGATGCTCCCCGTGGCGGTGATGTCCTGGGCGAACAGGTCAGTGACGTTGATCTGCGCCGCCGTGACGGAGTTTGCCACGATGCAGCTGCCGTTGATGTAGTTCTGGTACTGCTCGGCAGACAGCTCCGACTCGGTCAGGCCGCTGGAGCTGGCGTTGATGGCGTAGATGATGCCGTCCTCTCCGGTGAGCAGCAGCCGGTCCACCGACAGCGTCCCGGTGGTGATGACGTCGGCATTGATGGTCACGCCGTTCAGGGTGCCGGTGATGTACCCGTCCACCACGCTCATATTGGTCAGCAGCCCCACGTTGGCGAATAGGGTGCCGATGTTCGCCGTGGATACGTTGGCTAGGTCGATTGAGGCGTAGTTGGCGGCGATGTCTTTTGCCGTGAGGTAATCCGCTCTGATGGTATCGGCGTTCAGGTAGTTAGCCGCCAGGTATTTCGTGGTGATCGCTGTTGCCACCAGATTGGTATATTGGACAGACAGAGATTCCAGCGCCGTCTGTACGCTCCGGTCAGAGCTGCGCTGAGCATCCGTCAGACTGGCCGTATCTGTGCCGAAGGTCAGGGTGTCGTTGGACGGGTCCAGCAGATCAATGTCCATGGCGGTCAACTCGACATACTGATCGACCCCATGGGGCTCGGACTGAATCAGTACATAGTCACCCAGGTTGATGTACTCATACTCTGCTGACACCAGCGCCAGATCCACAGCGTTGACCTCGAAGGACGTCACGGCGGAAGTCACCTGCGCCAGATAGTTCTTGGCCTTGGTCAGCAGATTGGACGCCTCCGTCACATCCTCCCATATGTTGCAGACCACGATCCAACCGTACTTCTCCACCGCCGCCTCATCCGCATAGTAGATGCTGCCATTGTTCACATCGGAGATGGTCAGGTATTCGTCCGTCTGGTTGCCGTCGCTGTCCTCCAGCTTGGCGCCCAGGGGAAGAATGACGGTAGCAAGGTCGGAATACGTCACATTTTGCGCAATATCCAACAGGTTTACACCAAACTCCACCGGCTGGGTGGCGGTGGTGCCATAGCTGGCCAGGTAGTCCAGATACTTGACGCCATCCACAATGCGCACCCGGAAGTAACCGCCAAGGCTGTCGTTGATGAGCTTATCCGTCAGGACGGTCAGGGTGCGGTTGTACTCAATGCTGCTGCGAGAAATATAGTCGTTGCTGTCCTCCACGGTGACGGTGCCAAGCTGGAGCTGCTTGCGTTCCTCCACCTGGGCGTTGTGGTTATCCAGGACGGCCTGCAAAAAGTCCGTGGGGCTGCCGGAGAAGGTGAAGGGTGGGTAGTAGGTGTCATAGAGATACGCCAGCACGCCCTCGCAGGTCAGGGTGCCGGTGCGGTAGAAATCCTCCTGCCGTGTGATGGCCCGGCCCCGCCACAGCTCCGCTCCGTCCCGGTAGACGATGATCTCGTCCGTCAGGCAGTCGAAATCCGCTTTCGCCAGGTTGGTATCGGGGATGGAGACGGACAGCTCCCCAGCAGCGCCCACCTCCAAAGAGAGGGCAGCGGCGGTGAGGCAGTAGTCGTTGTCGCCGGGGAGGTACAGGGTGCGCTCCTCCGTCTCGTCCTTGTGGACATATGTGATTTGATACATCAGCTCACCTCACAGAGATTTGACGTAGGAATCAGAAGCGCTGTACTTGTACGGCTCACAGTTGCAGCTCACCGTCAGGGTGTGCTTCTCACCCTCCACAGCGAAGTCTGTCACGGTGCATCGGCCTTTGTAGTAATAATCATCGCCGTCAAAGGCAATGGTCTTTTCCTGTCCATGCAGGAGGTTGGACACGTCGGAGAGCAGCGCATGCCACTCCTTCCCGCTGACCCGTTTTGCCGTGGCAAAGGTCAACTCGATGGTGCGGTTCTTGTACCGAACTGCACCGGTCAGGGCGGTGGACAGATCCAGCTGTCCGTCCCGGCCGGGGACGTCAATGTAATTTGTCTGCACCTCCGGCGCGCCGATACTTGCGTTCGTCAGGTACAGGCCCAGATCGTCCAGACAGTGCGCCCCGTCAAAGGATACACCGATCGTCATGACTGCCTCGCTTTCCGGGCCTTCAGCTGGCCCAGAGCCTTATCCATGGGGACCACCAGCGCCCCCACCTCCTTGCCGGTGTCCATGACCACCTTGGCGTTGGACAGCTGGGCGAACAGCTCCGGCAGCAGCCCGAAGAACAGGTCAAAGTTTGCGTTCAGCTCCTCCAGCAGAGCAGCCGGGTCGGAAGCGCCGGAGCTGACGGCGGAGGCCACGCTGGCATTCTGAGCCTCTGCCGCGGCCACCACAGAGTTCACCGTGGCGTTTACCCCAGCGCTGTCTTCCACAGTGGAAACCATATCATCCATGGCGCTCTCCACCTGGTCAGTGTTCAGCTCAATGCCCATTGCCATGCCTTCCGGAATCATGGCGCCGATCTCATCCCGGAATAGTCGGGACGGGGAGGCGATGCCCAGCGCCTTTTTCGCCTTGTCCACCAGGCCGGACAGTGCGCTCTTGATGCTGTTATACAGGCTGGACACCATACTGGTGATGCCACTGATAATGCCATTGATCACATTCTTGCCGATGTTCTTCCACTCGGAAATTTTGAACACACTTTTCATCTTTGTGACAGCGTTTTTTCCGATGGTCCGCAGCTTGGAGGGCAGATTTGTGATAGAGGACACAACTCCGTTGAGAATGGACGCCGCCGCACTCTTTACGGTGGACAGCATCCCGGACAGCCCACTGGACAGGAAAGAGCCTGCGGACTTGCCCAGGTTCAGCAGCTTAGAGGGCAGGCTTTTGATGGCGTTGTAAATGCTGTTGAGCACATTCGTCCCGGCGCTTTTCAGGCTGGACACCATGCCGGTAATACCGTTCTTCAGCAGGGTCATGATGTTCTTGCCAAGATTGATCCAGTTGAACGCTGTGAACACATCGGTGATTGCCGTGATGATTTTGGGGATATTTGCCGCCAGGGTCGGAATGGCATTGATGAGCCCCTGCCCCAGCTGCACAATCAGGTTCCACGCTGTCTCCAGCAGCTTGGGCGCGTTGTCATTGACGATGTTGGCGATGTTGCTGACGATTTCCGGCACCGTCTCAATCAGGGTGGGCAGGCTGTCGATGAGCCCAGTGGCAATGGACTGGATCATGGCCAGAGCGCCGTCCACCAGCACCCCCGCATTCTCCCGCAGGGAGGAGGTCAGCTCCACCAGGGCAGTCAGGCCCGTCTCCAGAATCGTGGGCAGATTTTCCTGCAAAAAGCTCCCCAGGCTGGTCATGATGCTAACCGCCGCCGTGGAGAGGGCGTAGAGGCCGCTGGTGATGCCAGAGATAAACCCTGGCAGAATGTCCTGGGCAGAGGCCACCAGATTCGGCAGCGCATCAATGACGCCGTCCACCAGGGTCAGGATCATGTCAAGCCCCGCCGACGCCAGCTCCGGGATGGCCACCGTCAGCGCACTCCCCAGGTTGCCCACAATGCTCACCGCCGCCTCCGCCAGCTGGGGCAGGGCGTTGATGGCCGTGGTCAGAATGGAGGGCAGGATGTCTACCACACTGTCTACCAGTCCCGTGGCGGCGTCGATCAGCGTTGGCAGCAGGGTGTTCAGTGTGTCAGGGATGTAACCGATCAGGCTGCTTGCCAGCTGCGCGATGCCCTCCGTCAGCCGAGGCAGCAGCGTTTGGATGCGGGGGATGAGGTTTTCGCCCACCGTCACCACGCTGTCCACCAGGTTGCCCAGGAGGGCGTCAAAGTTCTGGTTCTCGTCCGCCATGCCGGTGAGGAAGTTCGTCCACGCCGCCGACATGGAGGCGATGCTGCCCTGAATGGTGGTGCTGGCCTCCTCCGCCGTGGTGCCGGTGATGCCCATTTCCGTCTGAATGACGTGGATAGCGTCCACGATGTCGGCGTAGGAGGAAATATCATACTCCACGCCGGAGATGGCCTGAGCGTCCGCCAGCAGGCGCTCCATTTCGGATTGAGTGCCGCCGTAACCGAGCTTGAGGTTATCGAGCATGGTATAGTTCTGCTTGGCGAAGCCCTGGTAGGCGTTCTGGATGCTCTCCATGTCCGTGCCCATCTTGTTGGCGTTGTCGGACATATCGGTCAGGGCCAGGTTTGCCTTTTCCGCTGCCGCCTCGGTGTCATTGCCCAGGCTTTGCAGCAGGGAGGCGGAGAAGGAGGTCACCGTCTCCATATAATCGTTGGCGGAGAGACCGGCGGTCTTGTAGGCGTTGCTGGCGTACTCCACCACCTTGTCGGCGCTGTCCCCGAACAGGGTTTCCACACCGCCTACCAGCTGCTCATACTCCGCGTAGCTCTCAATGGCCGACTTGGACAGGGCGGTGATGCCGGCGATACCGGCGGAGACTGCCGCCAGGCCCACCTTAATCACGGCGGACAGGCCGTCCTTGAGCGCATCCCCAAAGCTGGAGCTGTAGTCTGTCCCGGCCTTTTTCCCGGCGCTAGTCGCCTCACCGCCCAGTACCTCCGTAATGCTCCCTTTGATGCCATTGGCAGAGGGGATAATCTGCACATAGGCCTTTGCCAGTTCAGTTGCCATGCTGTTCACCTCCAATTTGTGCGGCCCAGGCAGCTTCAAACGCCTCCGGGGAATCAAACACCATGACGTCGCGGTCCTGGTGCTGCTGCTTCCCAGTCAGGGCGTCCACGATGGAGGCGGGGCGGTTGCAGCCCTTTTGGGCGTCCTCCGTCCTGCTCCACACCAGCAGGCTGAGCCTGTCCGCGATGGCCGCCAGCAGCAGGGTGTCCGGCCCCACCCGTGCGCCGCTCAGTTTCAATTTGATACGGGAATCCTCCCTCAGACCGGCGGCGAGCGTTGCCAGCGTGGAGACCGGCAGCGCCCGCATATCGTAAATCCCGTAGGTCTCCGCCAGGTCGCAGGCCAGTGCGTCCCGGTCGGAAGCCAGCATACCGGCGAGGGTCCTTAGTTTTTTCCCGCCTGGATGCTCTGAAAGATTTCGTTGATCGCCGCCATGACGGCAGTGGCAGGCACCCGTCCGCTGTCAGTGCGGAGAGTGTCGTACAGAGCCTTCCGCTGCTCGTCCCCCAGCAGGAGACGGCAGACACGGGAGAGGGCGGCGGTGTCATTCTCCTGGAGATCTACCAGTGCGTCCAGCAGCTCCATATCATCCAGTGCCCCGTCCTCCAGGGAGAAGGCAAAGCCAGAGCTGGTCGTTCCGTTAATCATAGACGCCCTCCTTATGCGCTGGCAGGCGTCTGGATATATTCATAGTGGGTTTGTCCATCGCTGTCCGGCGTAGCGGTCAAGGTCAGCTCGTAGCCGATGCAGTCGGAATCGGCATAGGTGATATCTCCCACCTCGGTGACGGCGGCCAGTGGAATCACTATGCGCTTCAGAGTACCGTTGCGGAGGATCATATCGATCACCCATACATAGGCCTTCTGCTCGTCGCTGTTGGCCTTCACGGTGATACCGGTGGACAGGGCGCCGCTGACGTTATCGTCCCCGTAGACGGCTTTCAGCACCTCCGCATTCAGCGATTCGATGAGGGTGAACTTGAAGGTGTCGGACTTCTCGGTTTGGGTGGTGAGGACAACGTCCCCGCCCCAGGCCTTGATGCTGTCCGTCTCCGGGGAGTTGGAATTGGTCACGCCGTCCTCTGAGACGTAGCCCATGGCCGTATAGGCGTCGGCCAGGGCGGTGGTGGCGTCAGTGGGCAGGGTGGTGCCGGAGGCGGCGCGGTAAATCGCGCCGGTGGTTTTCGGCTTGCCAACGCTGACGTTGGTGGTGGTGTTTGCCATGGAATATCATTCCTTTCACTCGTAATAGGTCACATCGTACACCGCCTGATAGCGGTAACGCTTTGTGGCGGTTTCGGTAAAGTTATAATCGCTGTTCAGCCGGACAGCGCAAATCACGTCCAGCGCAACCGCCCCATCCATGGCCACCTTGACCGTCTCATTCAGAGCGGCGGCGTCATACAAGGACGGGCCGTAGGACTGGAGGGCCATCGTGGCGGCGGAGATCCAGTTGGAGCGGCTGCTGCCGGTCTTTTCCAGCAGAACGAAGCTGTCCGGCGGCTCCGACCGCACCTCCAAATAAACGGGTACGGACAGCACGTCGGACAGGTAGTCCAGTATTGTTTTTTCAATCATGGTCGGACCTCAGTGCTTTCAGAATGGTGTTGTTCTCCAGGTTCTCCCGGATGGCTTTCTCGGAGATGGCGCCCACCTCGGCGTTCACCCGGTTCTTGCCGGTCCTGTAGGTGACTCCATAGCCGTCCCCCAGCTTCGCCTGGGCGGTATAGGCATACTTGGTGCAGAGGTTCATCATCTCCTGAGAGCGGAGCAGCTGCCGCACGCCGGAGCGGTTCAGCGTCACCTTCAGATTGTCAGCCATAGCGCTCCACCTTCACCTTCCGGTTCCAGCTCAGAGGCACCAGCGCCTCGATATACTCCCGGACAAAGCCGAAGGTGCGCCAGGTCTGACCAAAGAAGGCCACCCGGCAGTCCTCCCAGCTGTGGCTGTCCCCCTTGGGGATGCACAGCTCGTATTCCGCCCGCTTGCCATAGAGCCGGAGATCATCCACCACGTCGTCGGCGGAGACAGGCTGCACCAGCACGTTCTCCACCTCCACCGCCGTCTCGGTGTAGACCGGCGCGTGGAACTCGTCTGTGCCTGTCTGGGTCTTTTCGTACAGTGTGACGGTGATACCCTTAATCAGTCCCATAAAGCTCCATCACCCCGAATCTCTGCCGCCGCAGGCCCAGTCGGGCCAGTTCGCTGTTCTTGATGAAGAGGCCGCCGCCGGGGACCAGGAAGGTGCCGGAGGCGGAATAACCTCCGGCGCTCTCCGTGTACTGGGTCATAGGCTCCTGGTCGGTGGCGGTCATCAGAGTGCGGGCGACCACGTCCACCACCACAGACTTGGCAACCAGAGCGAAGTCCGCACTGTTTTCCACCATGGCGTCCAGGTCCTTCCCGACCCCCGCCGCCTTGACCCGGAGGGAGGCGCAGATAACAGGGATCAGCGCCTCCGCCCGTTCTGTCTCCTCATCGGTCATGCTGCGCCATAGCGTCGCTACATCAGCGACGGTTGCGTAGTCCGCCATTGGCTTACGCCGTCTCCTGCACCAGGGCGAAGGCGCTGGTGTCCAGGATGCCCCAGCCGATATAGCACTCAGCACGGATATAGACCTGGTTGTGGCCCTTCAGGTCGCTGCCGGTGTTGTCCGGGTCGCCGTAGGGGATGACCTCCATGGGGATGTCCTTGGCATAGCCCCAGACAAAGGCGTTCTCGAAGTCGCCCACAATAGCCCGGTCGGTGCTGCTGCCGAAGGAGACCGTGCTGTTGACGCTGGTTTTTACGCCGTTGACGCTGCCGGGCTGACCGCCCCACTGGAGCTCCGGATAGAGCTTGCCGCCGTTGCTGTTTTCCAGCTTGCCCATGGCGGCGGCGAAGGTCTTGGACATGGCCAGGCCGGTGGCGTCATAGTCGCCGATGAGGGCGATAGCGTCCTCGATGTTGTCGTCACAGGCGGAGGCATCATAGGTGACGACATTGTCGGCGCAGTCGGTGTCGAAGCTCTGGGAGATCAGGCTGGAGGCCGTGCCGGTGCGGGGATTGACCCCGTGCATGGCCATGATGTCCAGGCCACGGGCCACCTTTTTGGCGAAGCCCTCGTTGAAGGCGGTCAGGATGTCCAGCTGCTTCTCCTCGGAGGCGTACATAAACTCGTCGCTGACCCGGTGGCCGTATTCGATCTTCACCGGCACCACCTTGACGGGGGTGACGGTCATGGCACCGGCGGACTTGGCTTCGTTCTCGCCCACCAGGGCGACCTCGTCGTCCATGGCGAAGGTGAAGATCTCATTGCCGTTAAAGGCCACGGGGATTTGATTGCTCAATGCTGCCAGAGAGGACTTACCCTGTACCTTGCTGAATAGGTCGGTGACCAGTTCCGGGTTAAAGAGGGTGCCCTTGCTCAATGTATCTGCCATAATGAATTACTCTCCCTTCATATCGCGCAGCATCTGTCTCAGTGCTGCTTTTTTGTCTCCGCCGCCCGCCGGTTCTGTGGATTTCAGCGGGGCGGGGTGCTGTGTACCCTTCCCGACGATGCGGGCCAGGCTTTCAGCGTCCTTGCGGATGTCCTCCTCCGTCTCACCGGAGAGGCGCTCCGCCAGCTCATAGGGGATCCCGGTCTCACGGGCGATTCTCGTTTTTACCGAGGCGGTCTCGTAGCCCTTGATTTTTGCCTGCAAGTCCGCCACGGTCTTATCGTACCCGGCGTACTTTTGGGCGGAATCCGAAATGCTCCGGTTCAGCTCGCCGATCTGCTTTTCATAATCGGTGACCTTGGTTTTCAGGTCGTCATAGTCGCCATACTTCTTGCTGAGGGTTTCCCGCTCCCGTTTCAGGCGGTCGCTGATGGCGGCGTTGAACTCTTCCTGGGTCGTAATGGGTGTAAACTCTGCCATAATAGGCTCCTTTCCCCGCATAGCCCGGCGGTATCGGGAATTTATATCAACGGCAATGCCGTCAATAGCTGATTTGCTGCTTTCTGTGTTCCTTTTTGCTTTCACACTGCCAATAGGCCAGGATGATGCTGTCCAGCAGCTCAATGCTGGCCCCCTCCAGGGCGGAGCGGTAGCCGAAGCCGCCGCCGGTGCCAATGGCCCGCTTTTCGCAGTTGCTCACCACCTGCACCACAGATGGCTGCCCCATGTGGCACACCGTTTTGGCATACAGTCCCTGCTCAAAGGCGGCGTTGGCGGTGATGATCTGCTTCACCGTGGGCAGCAGGGGCGGCTTTAGCTTGGCCTCCTTCATGGCGTCGGCCAAAATCTGCTGCCCGCTGGCCCCGTCCACCGCCACGGCGGCGATGTCCGCCTTTGCCAGAAAAGAGAGAATCCACCGGTTCCCATTCCGCACCGGCTGGCAGTCGATGGCCTCCACAAAGACCCGCCCGTCCTCCGTTTTCACGGCGACAGAGAGGGCCACGCTGGCCCCGTCCTTGCCGTACTTGACGCCCACAAAGAGCTTGCCCGTCAGCTTTGGCAGGGCGGGGCATTGCAGCGCCTCCCACTCCGCCCGGCTGATGGCGGACTTCTGGTTGTACCGGAGCCACAGGCCCAGGCGCTGAATGTTGAAGTCCACCGGGTCGCTGCCGATCTCGTCGGCCACGCTCCGCTCGGTGAAGATGGTGCCCAGGGAGGGGTTGGTCTCGTACCAAAGCGCCCGGTCTTTCGGGTCGCTCTGCCGCTCTACGCTCCACTCCGCCCAGCCAGTGTTTTCCGTCTCCCCCTGGAGGGCGGCGTTGCGCATTTTAAGAAACACGGTGCCGGAGGAGACGGGGGTGGGCGGCGTGCCGCAGAACAGGGTCTGAGGGTTCCGGCTATCGGTGACCACATATTTCAGGGCGCTCTCCTGGTCGTTGGTGTACTCCTGGGCCTCATCGATAACAAGCAAATCGAACCCCTCGCCCAGGCCTCCCTTGGAGGAGCGGGTGCGGAATTCGATTCTGCCCTCTCCATCGGCCAGCCGGATGCTCTCTCGCCCGGTGGCACGGATGGATTTATATTCGATTTTGGCCTTGTCCAACAGGCTGCACAGCCGCTCCCAGGCGGCGTGACTGGTGGTGGTGCGGTGGGCGGTGTGGAGGATATTCTCCCCCTGTTGGAGGCCCCACAGCTCGCGCATGGCGGCGATCTCGTTCTTGCCGTTCCGGCGGGGGACGGAGTAGCCGAACTTGGTGTGTACCCACAGCCCGTCCTCATTCTCCGCCAGAATGTCATAGAGCAGCAGTTCCTGCCACTGCTGGGCGGTGCGGCCCGTCTCGTTGTACAGCGCCACCGCCACCGCCCCGTGGGTGACCTCATAGGGCAGTGTGACGGCCTGTGTGGGGGTCTGGCGGCCTTTTTTCACCTCGGCCATGTCGTTTCCCCTTTCAGGTGTTACATCGTGTCAGGCCCATTTGGACGGCCTCCTTTCCGGTTTGGGCATGAGAAAAGCACGGCAGGGTGCGTCGTGCTTTTTACTCAGATTTACTTGACCGGTTCGCCTTTAGCCCATGCTTCACGAGCTTGATTCAGGCTCATTTGGTTTGCACCGCCGGGGGAATCCGGCTTCCAGCTTTGGATAGGGTCATTCTCCCAGTTGCAAACTGTGCAGATGTCGTACTCTCCAACGTAGGTTTTGCCACAAACCGGGCATTTAATTTCTGTCGAGTTCATCTTGCCAGTATGCCTCCTTTCGCTCTGGTTTGAATAATGTTCTAATGGTTCCGTCCGCATTGACAACTACAAAATCGTTTGTTGAGAAGCGGTATCTGGATGTACTGCCGTCTGAGCGTAAAAGCTCTACAACATCCTCTGACAGCGGCGCATCCGCTATCTCGTTTGCCTTTTTCAGATATTCAGGAATTGAGATTGTGCCATACTCCTGTGAATGCTTGTTGTAGTGATATTCAAGCAGCTTCTGAGACTGAAATGTTTTTTGCGAACCAGATTCCAACCCTACCGTTTTTCTTGCTTCCAGTGTAGCAGAATCCTCGGTGTTTGTCCACTTCTTCGTCCACACATTCTGCCGCTTTCCGCTGCCGGGATCATATTCCACAGTGCAGCGGCAGTTCTCATGCCGCCGGTAAATATCATCCGGCACGTCCGGGTATTCGTAGGTTCCCGCCAGTGCGCTGCACCACTCGCAGCATTTGAACTCCGCCTTACGGACGATTTTAGGCCGGAGGCCGGAGCGGGACTGGAACTCCGCATTGGCCCTCACGGTATCGTCCACCACGGAGCGGGAGAAGGTCTTGACCGGTTCCCCCAGCGCCCAGGCCACGTCGTCATAGCTGTCGGCAGCGCAGACCTTGTTCAGCAGCCCGTCCACCCTGTCGGTGTTTAACGCAGCCTTCTGTGCCTTGATGCCGATGCCCACCGCCTGATTCAGCGCTGTCTGCACCTGAACGGCGGCATTGGAGACCAGCTCATAATCCTGTTCCAACAGGGGCCGCACCACCCGGTCAGCGATATTCCAATACATCTTTCCATCCGGCAGCGTGTCAGCTGTCAGGACGGCGGAAAAGGCGTCCGCCAGGGCCGTCCCCACCTGCTCCGCGTAGTTTCCGGCAATCTCATAGTTGGCGGTGCCGTTCTGGATCTCCTCCAGCAGTTTGGCGGCAGTTTTGTCGCTTTCGAGATTTTCCAGGAAGGCGGCTTGCAGCTGCTCCAGCAGGGCGGGGGCAATATCTTCTGCCATAAGCGTTCCCTCAGGCGTCGGAGGCCATGCCGGTCAAATCCCGGAGGTTGTTTTTCCCGATGTAGCCCGGCACCGCCTGGTTCAACTTGCCCACACCGTCCCCGATGCCGGAGAGCATGGCGGCGTCCGGCTCGAATACCGGCTCCCACGCCGCCGTGGTCAGATAGAGTTGCCGCCGCTGATAGGGGAAGTCATCCCGCACACAGGCGGCCAGGTATCCGGCGTTCAGGAAGCTGCTGCCGAAGGTGCGCTGTGCCTTCCGCGCCGCCAGCCGCAGGTTCTCATGGCTGGCCTTGATGGCCTCGGCGGAGCTGGGGTTGTCGGTGACGAAGCCCAGGTCGTCCAGCGTCAGCCCGGTCTCCCCGGCGAACAGGGAGGCGAACATCCGCAGCTGCTCCGTGTAGGGGCTCATGGACTGCTGGGTGAACTGGCCCAGGGTGGGGCTGTCTCCGTCCTCATCCTTGGTGAACTGGAGGAAGGAGGAGATGGTGGCCCGCCACTTCTCCATGGGCTCCGCCTCCGGGGAGGTGCCCAGGGCGTACTTCTGGGGGAAGGAGTAGAACTCCGCGCTGATCTCCGACCGTTTCAGTGTCCGCAGCGCCCCCTGCACGATGTCCATGCAGGCCCTGGAAATGCGGCTGTGCCCGAAGGGACGTACTGCATCCGGCCGGTAGATCACCGGCACCAGCAGCGGGGCGGGGGCGGCGTTTTGGATGGTGTAGGACGCCTCCCCTCTGGGAAAATACTCCGTCCGCCCTGCGGTGAAGTAGGCCTCCAGGGTGGGGCGGCGGTTCTCGTCCTCGTCCAGAACGGCGTAGCCCTCGGTCAGCAGGCCGGTGATGGGGTCGATGACGCCGGTAGCGCTGCCTCCGTCAATGACCTGGAGCATGGGGAAGCCGTCCTCTCCTGTGGCGATGTACAAGAAGCAGCAGGAGGAGATCAGCGCCGACAGGATAGCACTGTCAAACAGCACGTCGGCGTTGTTCATCCGGTAGATTGTATTCAGGTCGAAGTTGTCCTCCCGGAACTCTCGAAATACCAGCCGGTCTGCCAGGGCGTCCACCGCTTTGCCGCACCAGCCCAGGGTCTCGTTCAGCGTCCGGAACTCCTTCGGCGTCACCAGGTTAAAATCCTTTGTGGCGTTCTTCATCTCGTAATATCTGTAACGCAGCCGCACCCGGCTTCGCTTGGTGGCCAGCTTGTTGCGGAGATAGGCCGCACCCCGGTAGTCTGCCATGCGTTTTTTCACTCCCTTCTCAGGTTTCGTCGTTTCGCCCAACCGGGCATATTTCTCTACAAAAATTTTCACGAGAAAATATTCCCAGTGGACGGCGTGAAGTGCTGAAGCGGACGGGGGAGGGGGATAGGCCCCCTGTCTCCGTCATTTTGCCGAAGGCCGTGTCAGCCTCTGTAGCGGGTCCAATCGCAGGATTGCGGCAGAATCCGATTGGAGATTGTCTCCGGCCCGGCGGGGGGCTGCCTTGTTCGCAGCTTGTCTGACTTCTGCCGGTTGCACGTCCAGTGGGCCAGCTGCAAATTGTCCAGGTCACTGGGGTGGCCTCCTTTTGCGATGGGGATAATGTGATCGATGCAGGGCGACAGGGGATGGGGGTATTTTAACCGGAAGTCCACCGGCCTACCGCAGATGCCACATACCGTCTGGGTGGCATAGATTTTCTTTTTGTTTCGCTCAAAGGCCAGCCGGTGGGTGCCGTCATGGTCGGGGCGGTTGCGCATTGCCATAGTCAAGGCCTCCTGCCACAGACAAGAGCGGAGTGCCCCAGGGAAAACAACAAAGCCCGGGACGCTCCAGAGTTAGGAGGGCCAGAAGCGCAGGCCGCAGCAGCCTTCTGACGGGGAAGGAGAAGGGAAACCCGTCGCCCTCTTGTGGACGCTTCCGACGATAACAGTGTAACATGGATTTTCGGGAATTTCGTCCCCTCTTTTTCCCCTCTTTTGCCGGTCAGGTCTCCGTCCAACCATAGAGCAGCAGAGTGAACCGGCGCAGGGCGGCGTCTTTTTTCCGGTAGACATGGGACTTTTCGATGTTCAGCTCCTCCATGAGCCGCTCAGCCGCTCCACGCTGCCGATGGATGTAAAACCGCTCCAGGATGAGCCGCTCCTCATCGGTCAGATCGCCCAGGGCACCGTCCACCAGGGCCAGCCAGCGGAGGGTGTTCTCCCTCGCCCGGGCCAGCTCCTCCCGCTGGGCCAGGTTGCTGATCAGAGCGTCCTCCCGTCCGTTGCCACCACCCTGGACCGGAGTGCCGTCTGCCGTGGAGGAGCGGATGGAGCAGGCCTGCATCTCCAACAGCCGGATCTGCTCCGCCGTCTGCCCCACGCTGGCCTTCCGTGCCCCATAGCTGCGCAGCTTGTCCTCCGCCTCTCGTTTCCAGTCCATCAGCAGCCATCCTTCTGCACGCCCTGCCATTGCCAGTTTTGACGGAGGCAAAAATCGCAGGAAAGACACGGCTCGTCATTACAGCTACGCTCCTTTTGGACGCAGGCGGCACAATGACCCCAGCAGTCCTTGTAGAGCTGTTCCATAGTCGCCACAGCATCCCGCAGGATGGCGCAGCCCTCCGTCCCGCAGTTGTGCTCGTGGCCGCAGCCAAAGCAGACGTCATAGTTGGCCAGGTGCTCCGCCAGCTCTTTCAGCCGAGTGATCAGTGTGTTGTAGTCCGTCATAGCTTTTTCTCCTTCCTCCCTCCCTGAATTGCCCCGGCGTTGTGCAGGTGCTCCAGTGCGGCACATACCCCAGACCAGTCGCTTTCTCCGGTGAAACCGTCCACTCGCAGGCCAGCACCTCCCCGTTTTTGAGGACGACACGCTCTGGCCCGCCCTGCTTCTGAATGTAATAGACCTCCTGCACATCGCACGGCATAGATTTTCCGCCCAAGGTAGGAATCCAGATGATAGGTGCGCCACAGCTTTTACATTTGTAAATTTTCATTTTGGCTCCTCTTGAATCTCATACATCATTTTCGATTTTGGCCTCCAGTTGGACATCCTGTGTTCCGGCATATAGTCTACCAGCTCATACCCCAGTTCTCGCATAATGTCTTTGCTGCCATCCCCGACAACTAATATTTATGCAAGCCTTTGATCTCCATGTCCGCAGCAGGAACCCATGGTATGAACGCCACACAATCTCAGCGCCAGCAGTTCTTCCTCGACGCAGAGATCGCAGCACCACCCGTATCTGGTCTGTACGCTGCATTTGTGTGTTCCGATTTTGCATCTGGCGCAATACGCCTTGGCGGTGTTGATGCTCATGTCAGGGATTTTTCCCTCGTCAAACAGGATCAGTGCGTTTTCCTTTGCGAGCTTATCCTTGTTCGCATCGAAAAACCATTTTGCCATTTCCGGCAAATTGGTTAGATTCTCATCCATCAGGTGACCTCCCCGGTGGCAATCTCACAGCCGCAGGCCGCATATCCGGCCAGGTCAACGAAGCTGTCCGCCGTGGCCACATCTCCGCTGATCCGGGCGATTTTCAGCAGAGCCATCATCGCCGCCACGTCTTTTGGCGAAATCGAATCGTAGTCCAGGTATACGCTCCACAGCTTTGCGATCATGGCAAAACTATCCTCCGGCGAACCGTAGTCCTGCTCCCGCTGGCCGCAGACACACTTTTTGGCCTGCTCCAAACATGTTTTTCGATTCATGTCGTTTTCTCCTCCTCCACCCTCACGGGCTTTCTGGTGTAATCCTCGCACTGGTAGATGGGCCGCTTTTGCCGCCGCCGCTCTCCACAGACGAAGCAGGCCCCGGCCCAGCAAATCTGCCTGCCCTCTGGGACAGGTGCGCCGCAAATCACACAGCGGTCCACGTCAGCCATCGTCATACTCCCCCTTCATCCGCTCCAGCGCCCGGCGCATCTCGGCGATGCTGCTCTCGTTCTCTGCCCGGCGCTGCTCTGCCGTCTTTTCCGCCGCTGAGGTGCGACCGGCGGGGCCCCGCTCTGTCTTGGCCCACTTCGCCGCCCGTTTCCGCCAGTCCACCGGCCTGCCGTTCTGGGTCTGCCAGTTCCTGGCCTCGTAGTACGACCAGAACCGCTCCCCGTCCACGTTCAGCCCTCGCTCCCGGATATAATCCAAGACCTGCGCTCTGGTGGGGCGGACGGC
>JAJBTD010000049.1 GCA_020861055.1 Clostridiales bacterium
ATACAGTACCTGATGTTCAGTCGATAAATTTGGATTTATTTGCCCCATCAGCGAAACAGGTCCCCTTTTCCTCCTTTTCTTCCGATTTCCGAAGGGAAGCCTTGACTGTTTTGTCAAGATAAGGTAAAATACCTACAGAACACTCAAAGGGAGGGTTTTCCATGAAAAGAGTAATTGCATTTTTCCTGACACTGGCACTTCTTTTCTGTCTGGCCGCCTGCGGCGACAGTAATACAGCAAGCGACGATACACCCACGGAGGTCGTCCAGGAGACGAGCGACGAAGAGCAGGAGGCTGCAAACAACGCCGCTGCGGAGGCAGCGGAAGCCGACGCAGAGGAGCCTGAGGACACAGATGAGGTAGATACAACGAACTGGGAGGGGCTGAATCCTCTGACCGTCGAGCCAACGGAAACTTATGTCAGCGCCAACCGTCCGGTCATGGTCATGCTGAACAATCTGAAACAGGCCCTGCCCCAGTCGGGCAACAGTCAGGCAGACATTATCTACGAAATGCTGGAAGAGGGCGGAATCACCCGTATGCTGGCGGTCTATCAGGACATCTCCGCGGTGGAGGGGAACCTGGGCACCATCCGCAGCACCCGGCCCTACTATGTGGATCTGGTTGCCGGACTTGACGGCATTCTGGTCCATGCGGGAGGCAGCAATGCAGCCTATGAAAAAATCGATTCTCTGGGCGTCACCGACCTGGACGCTTTGAGCGGAGGGGCCTCTACCCTGTTCTGGCGGGACAAGACTCGGCTGGCCGCTGGAATTGCCACTGAGCACACCATGTACATTACGGCTTCAGATATTGTGGACTATCTGGCCAGCAGCAGTCTCCGCACAGAGCATGAGGATGGCTTTGCCATGCAGCAGACCTTTGTTGAGGATGGAACCCCCTCTGACGGCAGCGCAGCAACGGTCATCACGGTTCCCTTCTCCAGCTATAAGACCGGCGAGTTCACCTATGATGCCTCTACCGGCAAGTACCTTGTTTCCGAATATGGCTCTGCCTACGTGGACGAGACCACCGGAGATCAGGTCAGCGTCACCAATGTCATCATTATCATGACAAGCATCTCCTCTATCGCAGGCAACAGCAAGGGCCGCATCGACGTGACCATGACGGGCAGCGGCATCGGCTATTACGCCTGCGGCGGCAAGTACATTCCCATCAACTGGAGCCGCACCAGCGAGGACAGTCAGTACCAGTTTACCACCATGTCCGGCGAGCAGCTCCAGCTGGGCGTGGGCAAGAGTTATATCAACATTGTCTCCTCTACCTGCGCTGTAAGCTTTGTCGGCTGATCAGAATTCATTTTACCCGGAGACCGGAATATTCCGGTCTCCGGGTTTTGCTGAAAACAACTCATACACAATCCCCTCGGCTCCCTCCTTGAGGGAGCTGTCGCCGCCAGGCGACTGAGGGAGTGCAGCAGGCACCTGCGACAAGATAGACACCATCGGCGAATTCGCAGAGAGTCAGTACGATTTCGCCGAAAGACTTTTGCTTGACAATTGCCCTGGGGCGTGTTATCTTAGCAATAGCCATATGACTGACGGAAGTGGAAGGAATACCACAGGGAGTATGGCATTAAAAAGCCGACCGTCTGGGCTGTCTGCCTGGAGGTGCGGTTTTTTTGTTCCTCCGGCAAATGTGAAAAGGAGGTCCCCCATGAAAACAGATATCGAGATCGCTCAGAGCGCAGAGATGCTGCCCATCACCCAAATCGGCGCGTCCCTCCACATCCCGGCGGACGACCTGGAGCTATACGGCAAATACAAGGCCAAGCTGGACTTAAAGCAGATCAAACAGCAGCCCCGGAAGGGCAAGCTCATCCTGGTCACTGCCATCTCTCCCACCCCTGCCGGGGAGGGAAAGACCACCACCAGCGTAGGCCTGGCGGATGCGCTGCACCGGCTGGACAAGCAGGTGGTGTTGGCTCTCCGGGAGCCGTCTCTGGGGCCGGTATTCGGCATCAAGGGGGGCGCCGCCGGAGGGGGCTATGCCCAGGTAGTGCCTATGGAGGATATCAACCTCCACTTCACCGGGGACTTCCACGCTATCGGGGCCGCCAACAATCTGCTGGCCGCCATGCTGGACAACCATATCCAACAGGGGAACGCCCTGGACATCGACGTGAAGAATATCACCTGGAAGCGCTGCGTGGACATGAACGACCGTCAGCTGCGGAATATCGTTTGCGGCCTGGGGGGACGGATGCAGGGGGTCCCCCGTGAGGAGGGCTTTGACATCACGGTGGCCAGCGAGGTCATGGCCGCCCTGTGCCTGGCCAGCGACCTGATGGACCTGAAGGCACGGCTCGCCCGCATTATCGTGGCATACAATCGAAAGGGCGACCCGGTCACTGCCGGGGACCTGAAGGCCGCCGGGGCCATGACTGCCCTGCTGAAGGACGCTATCCGGCCCAACCTGGTGCAGACCCTGGAGCACACCCCCGCCCTCATCCACGGCGGGCCCTTTGCCAACATCGCCCACGGCTGCAACTCCGTGGCCGCCACCGACGCCGCCCTCCGGCTGGGGGATTACGTCGTCACCGAGGCGGGCTTCGGGGCCGACCTGGGGGCGGAGAAGTTTCTGGACATCAAGTGCCGGGCCGCCGGACTGACCCCGGACGCGGTGGTCATCGTGGCCACGGTCCGGGCGCTGAAATACCACGGTGGCGTTCCCAAGGGCGAGCTAAAAGAGGAAAACCTGGCCGCCCTGGAGCGGGGACTCCCCAACCTGCTCCGCCATGTGGAGAATATCACTCAGGTCTACGGTCTCCCCGCCGTGGTGGCGATCAACCGCTTTGACTGCGACACCCCCGCCGAGCTGGAGCTCATCCGCACCGCCTGCGCCCGGTACGGCGTCCAGGTAGCCCTGAGCCAAGTCTGGAGCAAGGGCGGCGAGGGCGGCCTGGAGCTGGCCCAGGAGGTGCTCTCCGCCATCGACCGTGGGGAGAACCGGTTCACCATGGCCTATCCCGACGAGCTGCCTTTGGCGGACAAGATCATCGCTGTGGCGCAAAAGATTTACCGGGCGGACGGGGTGAACTTCCTCCCCGCCGCCAAAAAGGAGCTGGCCCGTCTGGAGGAGTTGGGCTTTGGCCGTCTCCCGGTCTGTATGGCCAAAACCCAGTACTCCTTCTCCGACGATCCCGCCCTGCTGGGCGCGCCGGAGGGCTTTACGGTCACTGTCCGCAAGGTCAAGGTCTGCGCCGGGGCCGGATTCGTGGTGGCGTACACCGGGGACATTATGACCATGCCGGGACTGCCCAAAGTACCCGCCGCTGAGCGCATTGACGTGGATGAGAACGGGGTCATTTCCGGGCTGTTCTGAGCCTGATTTCCAAAAAAACAGCTTTTATCCCGCAGCAAATTGGGGGCGGAGCCATTCTTCGGATGGCTCCGCCCCCAATTGATATCATGTTACTGTTGACTCTTTACGATCTTGACGATCCGGGATGTTCCCAGTCGGTCTGCGCCCAGATTCAGAAAGTCCTCAGCGTCCTGGAGAGAGGAAATTCCCCCCGCCGCCTTAACCTTCACATGAGGCTCTACGTTGGCCGCCATCAGAGCCACATCCGGCTTGGTGGCCCCGGCAGTGGAGAAGCCGGTGGAGGTCTTGATGTAATCCGCTCCGGACTGAGAGACGATCTGACACAGCTTAATCTTTTCTTCGTCAGTGAGCAGACAGGTCTCGATGATGACCTTGAGAATGTGGTCTCCGCAGGCAGCCTTGACCCGGCGGATCTCATTCAGCAGATCGTCCCACTTCTGATCCTTCACCCAACCTACATTGATGACCATATCCACCTCATCGGCCCCATTATTGACTGCGTCTGCAGCCTCAAAGGCCTTGGATGCAGTGGTGGAGTAGCCGTTAGGGAAGCCAATCACCGTACAGACGGCGCAGCGGCCCTGGAGGTATTCCGCCGCGGGTTTGACATAGCTGGCAGGAATACAGACGCTGGCGCAGCCATAGGCCGCCCCGTCGTCGCAGATGGTGCGAATCTCCTCCCAGGTGGCGGAGGGGGCCAGTAGCGTGTGGTCTACATGGGAGAGTATTTCCTTGATCTCCATTGTTTTCTCATCCTTTCCCGGTCTGAACCTCGCCGGAGAGCGTCCGGTCATGCCAGTACCGTTTCATCTTAAATCCTCGCTCATAGGTCGTCTCCCGGCCCAGGAAAGCGAGGGGGCGCCAGGCTTTGGCCGCCGCCTCCGACGGGAACTCCACCTCAGCGTAGGCAAATGCGCCGCCGTCAACAACAGAACACTCCAGAAGCAGGCCGTCTCCGATGTCATAGGCCCGATAGTCCTTGTGAATCAGGGGTTTTCCCGGCTCCAGAAGGAGACAAAGCTCCTCGAACTGCTCCCGTGTCAGTTCCGTCTCCACCTCATGGCGGGCGAGATCGCCGCCGCTCTTGATGCAGAGGCGGTACTGTTCCTTGCCAGTCTCCTCTTCCCTGCTCCGGCGGATGCGCACCTCACAGGGGTCGGTGTAAAGATACCCCTGCCAGACCTGGAGCCTGCGCACCTGAGGCAGCTCCTCCGGAAACCGCTCCAACCGGAATTTTCGTTCAATTTCCATGGGATAGTCTCCTTTCACCAGCACTTCCGCTTGTCCACTGTGGCCGGAAGCAAGTTCAGATCTCTTCATACATGGCGGAGGCCTCCGCCTTTCCCACATTGTCAGCCACAGTCAGTACCCGAACCCTGAGCGCACGCTGGCCGAACTGGATCTCCAGCTCATCGCCAGGCTTGACCTCATAGCTGGCCCGCGCAGAGCGACCATTGACAATGACCCGTCCGGCGTCACAGGCCTCGTTTGCCACGGTACGCCGCTTGATCAGCCGAGACACCTTCAAATACTTGTCCAATCGCATCTGTCTGCCGCTCCCCTTACAGCGCTACCGCTTCCTTCAGCGCCTTGCCAGGTCGGAACGCAACCGTCCGGGTAGCGCCGACCTCCACCTGCTCCATAGTCTTGGGATTGCGCGCAATATGGGGTGCACGCTCCTTTGTCTCAAATGCGCCAAAGCCAACCAGCTGCACCTTCTCTCCCTGAGAGAGTGCGTCAGTCATCAGGTTGATGGCGGCGTTGAGAGCCGCCTCGGTGTCCTTGCGGGTGAGGCCAGTTTGGGCAGCGGTCTGTTGAATCAGTTCAGTCTTGTTCATGGGGTTCCTCCTGTGATTTGGCCTGCTGCCACAGCGCTTCCAGCGTGGGCAGCGGCAGGGTAGATAGTTCGGACGGGGCAAGCTCCTCTACCCGCCGAAAACGGGCGATGAACTTTTCCGTGGCGGCATTGAGAGCGTCCTCCGGGTCGATTTCCAGCTTGCGGGCGGCATTGACCACGGCGAAAAGCAGGTCGCCCAGCTCCTCTGTGGGGTCGCCGTCGCCCTGGGCTGCGGCCTGAAGCTCATCGGTCTCCTCCCGGATCTTGTCCAGGGGGCCGTCCAGCCCCTGCCAGTCGAACCCGGCCTTGGCAGCCTTTTTCTGCACCTTCTCTGCCCGCCACAGAGCGGGGAGAGTGCGGGCTACAGCGTCCAGGGTGTCAGTATAGCTTTCCTGATGCTTTTCCTGGCGCTTGAGCTGATCCCAGTTGGTCAGTACCTCCTCTGTGCCGGAGACATCCACGGAGCCAAAGACATGGGGATGTCGGAAAATCAGCTTTTTCACCGCCTGATCCGCCACGTCGTCGATGTCGAACCGGCCTGCATCCTCCTCGATGGAGGCGTGGAACAGCACCTGCATCAGCACGTCTCCCAGCTCCTCCCGGAGCAGGACAGGGTCGTCGTTGTCGATGCCCTCGCAGGCCTCGTAGACTTCCTCAATGAAGTTGCGGCGGATGGAGTGGTGATCCTGAGCCTGATCCCAGGGGCAACCGCCGGGATGCCGGAGAATGGCGATAACAGCTCGGAAGTCATTCAGATCATAGTGCTCCTTCTGTGGAAAGGAAACCATAGCTATTGTGTACCTCCCCGTCTCATTTGATACGCAGCAGACGGCCAATCGTCTCTCCCTTAGGCATGAGCGTCAGGTCGTCCTTTGTGATGGTCTTGAATAGCAGCAGCAAAGCTGCGTAAACCACCACAGCCACTGCGATAGCCATGAGCAAGGAGATGGTATTACTGCTGGTGAGCCGGTACAGCAGACCATAGCAGGCCCAGGCTCCTGCTCCCATCACCACAGAGGCGATCAGCGGCTTGGCAAACAACCCCAGGAAATTGGGGCAGTTGGGGACGACCCGGTGAAGGACGATGAGATCCAGCAGACAGGTAATGCCGTAGCCGATGCAGGAGCCGATAGGAGAGCCGAAGATGTTGATCTCCGGGATGGCCACCACAAAGTAGTCAAACAGCACCATAATCACTCCGCCGATCACCATGGTGACGATGGGGACATACAGAATGTCGTGGGCCTGCAATATGGAGTTACACACCAGCATGAGACAGACCGCAATGCTGGCCACCCCCAGGATGGATAAGATGGGGCCGGCAATGTCCGCCGTCAGGGATGGGAAAAGCAGCTTGACGATGGGGGTCCCCAGCACAATCATGCCCACGCCGCAGGGGAAGGCCACCATAGCGGCAGTTTTCAGGGAGGAGCCGACCACCCGCGAAACCCCTTTTCGATTCTTCTGCCCAATATAAACCGTAATGGCAGGAACCGCAGAGGCGGTCAAGGCCGCCATCAGGGCGGAGGGAATTTGATAGACCGTGAGCACGCCGCTGTACTGGCTGTACAGGCTTCTGGTTTCATCCAGCGTCAGCCCCACCGCATTTTGCAGCTGATTTTGAATCAGAGAGGTGTCAATGGTAGTAAGAATAGAGGTGGCGGAGCTGGTCAGAGTAATGGGTATGGCCAGGGTGAGACAGGTTTTCAGGATGCGTTTGCCGCTCCAAGGGGTGTCGTTGGACACAGCGGGCTCCAGGCGGCGGGTGTGGAGATACTCCACCGCCAAGTAGCACAGAGCCACCAGTTCCGAAACGGTAACGCCTACAATGGCACCGGCAGCGGCGGTAGACTCGTCCCTGCCGCTGTTGATGAGGATCATGGCCAAAGAAAGCCCCACAATGAGCTTGAACAGTGCCTCAATAATCTGAGAGACGGAGGAGGGTGTCATGTGGGAATGGCCCTGGGCATAGCCCCGGAAAGCGGCAATACCGGAAACCAGGAACACGGAAGGGGCCAGCGCACGCATACACAGGGCAGATTTGGGGTTGCCCAGCAGCTCGGCGAAGGTATCCGCCCAGAAGAACATCGCCAGGGAGCATACCGCCCCAAAGGCCAGAAAGAAAAGGAGGGAAACCCGGAATATCTTGTGTACCTGGTTCTGCCGGCCCTGTGCATTGGCCTCGGAAATCATCTTGGACAGCGCCGTGGGGATACCTGCCGTGGAAATCATGAGCAGGATGTTAAAGACATTAAAGGCGTTGGAGAAATCGGTATAGCCGCTGCCCAGGATGTTGATGAGCGGCATCTTGTAGACGGCGCTGATGATTTTGACCAGGACGATACCGGCAGCCAGGATGGCCGCGCCTCCGAAGAAGGTATTCTGCTTCTGCTTATTTGACATAGAAACGCTCCTTGCCCAAATGACGGATGACTCTTTTCCTGAGGAGATTTTATCCATCTGTCCGGGGAAAAAGAATAGCCCGGTGCATTTTGCGCCTTACAGCTCCGCCACGCACCGCCGTACCAGCCGGGAGAACCGGTCGCTGGCTGCCGCGGCGGACGACAGGACCTCCTCCTCACTGAGTGGCTGATTCAGAATACCAGCAGCCATATTGGTCAGCAGAGAAAAGCCCAGCACCTTCATACCGCAGTGCCGCGCCACCAGAGCCTCCGGGACGGTGGACATTCCTACGGCGTCGGCGCCCAGGATGCGGGCTGCCCGCACCTCCGCAGGAGACTCGTATTGAGGGCCGGGGAAGTACATATAGACGCCCTCTTGGAGAGGAATATTCAACTCTGCAGCAGCCCGCTTTGCCAGGACCTGGTACTCAGGCGCGTAAAGAGTGGTGGTGTCCGGAAACCGTGGGCCGAACTCCGGCAGATTGGGGCCGCGGAGGGGAGATTCCAGCGCCAGCTTAATGTGGTCGGTGATGAGCATCAGCGTTCCGGCAGACCAGTTCTCGTTGACGCATCCTGCGGCATTGGTGACAATCATATCCTCCGCGCCCAGCAAGCGGATGACCCGGACGGCATAGGTGACCTCCTGAAGGGAATAGCCCTCATAGTAGTGCATCCGCCCCTGCATAACGGCCACCGGCTTGCCCTCCAGCGTGCCGAAGAGAAATTGCCCCTTATGGCCCGGTGCCGTAGACGTGCGGAAGTGCGGGATATCCCCATAGGAGACGGCGATGGGGTTTTCCAGCTGATCCCCCAAAAAGCCCAGCCCTGAGCCAAGAATCATTAAAATACGGGGCTGAAAGCCATTTAGCCGACTGCGCAGGTAAGCAGCGCTCTCCTGGTACTGTTCTATCGTAAAGCTCATAAGGGCCTCCTTTGTGCCGCTCCAAATCAGATTTTACCATTTTACACCGATTGCCGCCGAATTGCAACCGGAAATGGCCGTCTTTTGGGTGTGCAAGCATTCAGATGATTTGTTCCGTCATTGGCTGCATCAGTCCATCCCATCCGGCCCGAAGCCATCCGGCAGCAGCTGGTTCAGCGTCCGCTCCACATACTCATGCTTCTCGTTTGCCACCAGTACCCGGAGATGGGGGGCGAACTCATACAGCATCTGGCGGCCGGCGCCGCAGGGCCAGCAGTAGTCTTTGGAATTGCCCCCCCCCGCCAGGGTGACAAAGTCATTCCGGTGTCCCTCGCTGACCGCTTTGACCAAAGCGGTGCGCTCGGCGCAGATGGTGGAGCCAAAGGCAGAGTTCTCCACATTGCAGCCGGTAAAGACAGTCCCGTCCTTGCAAAGCAAGGCGGCGCCCACCGGGAAGTGAGAATAAGGGACATAAGAACGCTCCAGCATGGTAAATGCCAGCTCCACCAGTTCACGATCGGTCATTATAATGACACTCCTTTCCATATTCATGGCAGATAGTAGGCCGCCAGCAGGTCTACGCAGGCTCCGTAGCTTTTCATAATGTCCTCCTGACCGTAGCTGCTGGCAAAGGAGGAATAGACGGCCTCTGCGGCCTCAGAAGCCGGGGACTCAAACTGCGCCCAATAGTTGTTGTTAAAGGTCAGATCGGCCAGCACCTGTTCATTGACAGTAGCCCGAACCTCCCGCCACAGCTCTCGGTCGGCGGAATAGAGGGCGTTACCCACATGGATGTACCCCATCAGCGCCGCAGAATACTGAAACTCCGCATCATTGCTGCTCAGGCCCACCACGATAGCCAGAAAGTTGCATTCCGACTCCTGGGCCACATTCCGCTGGTGGGCCAGCTCATGGAGGATGGTGGCTGGGACCAGGGCGGCGGGAGCGTCGACGTTTACCATGGACTCTCCAGTGAAAGGAAAATAGAACCCGGTGAAGCCCAGCCAGCTCATCAGCCGGGAGAAGAACATGGGCTTTGCCTGGGCCTCCTCCAAATCGAGGCATGGAAACTCATCATAGAGGACTTCATACAGTCCGCTGCTCCGCTGGAACAGGGTCTCGCTGTCCCCCACATAGACCCCTTCGTCATCCCGAAGCACCCCGTCTGAGAGGTCATTACAGTATTCAGCAAAGAGACAGGCCAGATCGTATAGCTCAGAGACGGTAATTTCACGGCCCTCCAGACCACTCATCTCTGAGAAAGTATCCCCGTAGTAGTTAATGCCCCAGGTCAGCGTATACCCGGAGTAGATAAATAGCCCCGCCGAGAGCATGGCCAGCCCCCGTCTCAACAGCCGTCGGAGGGGGTGGGTCCGCCTCCCCCGGAGACGGTGAATCAGACTTTTCCCCACCACCCAAAGGGAACGGAGGGTAAAGCTCAGGATGCCCACCACCGCCGCCGCCCAGACGAGCTCCGCCATCGAGAAAGGCAGGCAGCTACACAGCCGGGCGAAGCTGTGCTTGACTGGCGTAGTGACGTTGTCGATGACCCAGTTGACCAGGGACTTGTCCGTACACAGTAGCCGAAGCAGCAGAAGTATCATCGAGGGGACGGCTACTGCCAGCAGAAAGGGGATGTAAAGAGAGAATGTCGCCCTCCCCTGCTCTTTTCTTCCCTTGGTTGATTGCCGATTCAGATCCGTTTCCCTCCTCTTGATACGAGCTGTCCGATTCGGGCAGGTTAAAAATTCTGGTTCGCAAGACAGGCTTCTTCAAAAGAGAACCTATCAGTGTCATTATAATGCTGCTGCCTCAAATTCGCAAGGAGTTTGGCTTTCCTGGGAGAATTTTGTCCCGCACCGGGAGCTTAACGGCAATTTCATGTCAATGTTACCTCTTGTAATTTCCTCCCACACCCGCTATAATATAGTTTAATGGATAGAATGTCTACCCGCCAGCGATTACTGGGAGGTTTTATTCAATGGGAAAACATACCCGTATGCCGAGTCATGAGTCCAATCTTCTGCTGACATCCGGCTTGATTTTGCTGATTTCTCTGATTTTGGCCGCCATGGCCTATTTTTGCTTCACCCTGGAGATCATTGACCCTCCTGGTACCAGCGACGCACCCGGCAGAACCGGTTCCTCCGGCGGGGGCACCGGCGTAGCCAGTGCAGACGGCAACACTGGGGATACGGCTGACGATACAGACAACTCCGGTGAACTGGAGAATATCGGCGACCTGATTTTTCCCGGATTCGTGAATTTCAGCATCGGAGACGGCCAGGATTCCATTCAACTCACCAATGACAGCAGCAATCAGGCGGTATTTACCTTTACGATCTCCGATTCTGACGGTCAAGTACTTTACACATCCACTGTACAGCCAGGCGAGAGCGATGAGTGGACAGTCACCGACGCCTACGACCCAGGAACGGGAGGATATGAGATCACCGTCCGTATCGACGCTGTCAGCGCTTCCGGCGATATCACCTACAACGGCATCACCACCAGCTTTACAGTGGATATGGGGTAAACGATCTTGCAGGCTGCCGGACAAACCGGCGGCCTGTTTTGATACAGGGACAGGGAGAGATATCATCATGCCACTAAACATTGAAAATTGGAAAAACGCCCCTCTTGGCGGCCTGACCGCCTGTCGGAATCTCCTGGAGCTGCCGGTCCTGTCCGCTCTGGGGCGGATGTTCCGTGACCTGCGGAGGGAGCGCCCGGGCTGGACGGGACATTACTGTCAGGCTTTTTATGCGCTGACCTCGGAGGGCTATGACGACCTGGGGCGGTATCTGGAGGATCATATCCGCTATGACGAGTCTCCGGTGGCCCTGTCTGCCGCCAAGGGGACGCTCAGCCCTGTCATCGCTGCCGCCGCCCAACGGGATGTGGGGTTGCTCAACGACCTGCTGGCCCTCCCATGGGATGAGCTGTGCAGAGAGGGCGGATTGCCCCGTTGGACGTGCTCTCCCCTGCCGTGTTTTGATGTGTTTCAGCACTTCTATGAGGAAAACGGCTGTGGACAGTTCGCCCGCTACCGGGCCTTTGTCTGGCAGGATGAGACGTTGATTCCGGTAGAACAGCCGGACTGTATCCCTGCGGAGGAGATGCTGGGGTATCAGCGCCAGCGGGATCAGGTGGCGGCCAATACCCGTGCGCTGCTCTCCGGCCGACGGGTGAACAATATGCTGCTCTACGGGGCCAGCGGTACCGGCAAATCCGCCACTGTCAAGGCGCTGTTGGGAATGGAAGGGATGGAAAACCTCCGGCTCATCGAGGTGGACAAGACCGACCTTGGGGGTATCTCCCAGCTGGTGCGGCTTCTGGGCCATCAGCCCCAAAAGTTTATTCTCTTTATCGACGACCTGGCCTTCGACAAGGATGACCATAACTACTCTGTGCTCAAGACCATCCTGGAGGGCGGCGTGGAGCCCCGCCCGGACAACGTGGCGGTCTACGCCACCACCAACCGCCGCCACCTGGTCCGGGAGACCTTTTCCGACCGGCTGGGGGACGAGGTGGATGCCAGCGAGACTATCCAGGAAAAGACCTCTCTCTCCGAGCGATTCGGCCTGCGTGTGCTGTTTCAGGAGCTGACCAAAGCCCAGTTTCTCAATCTCATCCGGCAGCTGGCTACCCTTCGAGGTGTCGCCATGGAAGAGGAGCAGCTCATGGCTCTCGCCGTCCGTTGGGACATCCGCAATCCCAACCGAACGCCCCGTTCTGCGGTGCAGTTCATCGACAGTCTGGCGACCTTATAAATTAAGACAAACAGAGCGCCCGGCATCCTGTTTGGATGACCGAGCGCTCTGTTCGTCATGCCCCATTCCATCAGCAAAGCCCGACAGACAGCTGCCGGGCTTTGCTGATATGAACAGGAAATCAGTCCTCTTCGATAGCTCCCATGGGGCAGTTGCCAGCACAGGTGCCGCAGGAGATGCAGGCATCCGCGTCGATGACGTAGCTGGTCTCACCCTCGGAGATGGCGCCCACGGGGCAGCCCTCAGCACAGGTGCCACAGGAAATGCAGGAATCCGTGATCTTGTAAGCCATGACAGTTACCTCCTTGTCTGGTGTTGTTCTTATTGTAGCACGCCCAGAAGAAAAATCAAGTGCGAATTTTGAAAAAAGTTGCATAAATCAAGGTTAGCCAGTGCAAACTATAATAAATTTGACTGAAATGTTGGTGAAAGAAGTGAAAAAAAGCCGTACGCATCAGAAGTCCGGTCGAAAAGTCGATCAGGAATTTTCCTCCACTCTGACCCCGGACGTCAACGGCGGAGAACGCAGTCTCCCCCACAGCCGCCGCAATGGTCAAAAACGGGAAAGCTGTCAGCGCCTGACATAGCCAGTTCCCCGGAGCGATATGCCGCTCCGGGGTAAATCATTTTCGGACGGCTCCTCCGCCAGATTTTGCCGCCATTCCTATCGCCAGCAGCACCGGCCCCAAAATCAGACCCGCAGCGCCAAACAGCTTCCATCCTGAATAGAGGGACAGCAGCGTAAACAGAGGCGAGACGCCCGACTGTCTCCCCAGCATGCGCGGCTCCAGGACAGATCGGCACAGCGAGGAAATGGTCCACAGAGCGATCAGGCAAAGCCCCGTTCTCACGTCTCCCTGCAACAGAGCAAATCCCGCCCAGGGCAGGAGAAACAGGCCGGTCCCCAGCACCGGAAGGGCGTCTGCCAGGGCAACAACCAGCGCTACCAGCCAGGCACTGGACACCCCCAGGAGCCAAAGCCCTGCCGTCAGCACCAGCCAGGTGATTCCCATGAGCCGCCCCTGCACCCGGAGCCAGCCCCCTGCTCCCTCTTTTCCCCGCCTCGTCAGCTCCCGGACCGCCGGGAGCCAGCCTTGAGGCAACAGATGCACCAACACCATCCTGACCCGTTTCCAGTCTGCGGCGGCGTAAAACGCAGCCAGAAGGGTGACGCCCAGCGCAAAGACTGCTCCCGGCAGCTCGGCGGCCCAATCTGCGGCAGCTCCCGCCAATGCAGAGGTCATCTGCTCCCCTAGTGTGCTTCCCTGGGTTCGAAGCTGTTGGATGAGCCAGCCCGCCCCGTCCCCAAGAAAGAAGGGAAGCTTTTTCGCCAACGGTTCCAGCTCGTCCCAGAGAGCATCCACTCCAGAGAATTGCTCCAGGGCTACGGGGATATCCTGCCACAGACGGACGGCAACCAGACTCAAAAGGCAGAGCATCAACAGTGCGCTGATGGTCATTACGATCAGAGCGGCAAGCCACCGTGGAATATGGGCCTCCAGGCGGGAAACGGGCCGGTCTGACAGAGCCGCCAGCAGAAGCGCCGCCCCGAAGGGCAGCAGGATGCTCCGAATCGTGCTGCTGAACAGGAGGAACAGTCCCAGCAGCAGGAGCAGCGTGGCTTTGGATAAGTCCCACATGGAATTCATGGCGATTTCCCGTCCTTTCTGTCAAAATGCCAAAATGGAAAAACAAGGTTGAAAAGGAATGACTGGTATGTTATGATAGGAAACACGCCAAGAATGACCGTCTCAGACGGACAAATGTTTTTGAAAGGAGCCTGGAGATGTCCAACACGCCAAAATATTTTATCGTTGAGGCCCAGGCGCTGCCAGAAATCTATTTGAAAGTGGCCAGAGCCAAACAGGCGCTGGAGCTTCGGGAGGCCACGACCGTAAACGAGGCAGCCAAGCTGGCGGGTATCAGCCGCAGCGCCTTTTACAAATACAAGGATGCGGTACGTCCCTTCAACGATATGCTCAACGGCCATATTGTTACCTTTCAGGTAATGCTTAGGGACGAACCGGGAGCGCTTTCTGCCATCCTGAATATCTTTGCCGCATCCGGGGCAAATATTCTCACCATCAACCAGTCCATTCCAACAGACGGCGTGGCGGCAGTGACGGTGGGCGCAGAGATTTCCGGTATGAAAATCACCCCGGAAGCGCTGGTACGTTCCCTCCAGGAGTATGACGGCGTAGTAAAATTGGAGATCCTGGCGGGCTGATCACGCCCGTCGGCGGAAGAAGAAGGAGTGGGGACATGGTAAACGTAGCGATTTTGGGCTTTGGCACGGTGGGTTCCGGCGTGGCAGAGGTCATTGAGAAAAATGAGCGGCACATCTCGGAGAAGGTGTCCAATCAGATTGCCCTGAAATACATTCTGGATGTGCGGGATTTTCCGGACAGCCCTTTTGCGGACCGGGTGATTCACGACTTCTCCATCATTGAGAACGACCCCACGGTGGGCGTCGTGGTGGAAACCATCGGCGGAGCAACCATCGCCCGTGAGTTTACCCGGCGGGCATTGATGGCGGGCAAGAGCGTTGTCACCTCCAATAAGGAGTTGGTGGCGACCCATGGTTACGAGATGATGCAGCTGGCCAAGGAGAAAAACGTCTCCTATCTGTTCGAGGCCAGTGTGGGCGGGGGTATCCCCATTTTGAAGCCCATCCGGACCTGTCTGGCAGCCAATGAGCTGACCCAGATCACCGGCATTCTCAACGGCACCACCAACTATATCCTCACCCGGATGATCCGGGCGGGACTATCCTTTGAAGATGCCTTGAAAGAGGCCCAGGCCAACGGCTACGCCGAGCGCAACCCTGCCGCCGATATCGAGGGGCAGGACGCCTGCCGGAAGATCTGTATTCTGGCCTCCCTGTCCTTTGGCCGCCAAATCTCCCCGGACCAGGTACCCACCGAGGGCATTACCTCCATCACCCTGGCTGACGTGGACTATGCCCGGAGCGCCGGAATGAAAATCAAGCTCCTGGGCCGGGCCATTCGCCGGGAGAGCGATGACCGGGTCTGCGCCTATGTAGCCCCCCATCTGGTGTCTGATGAGTCCCCCCTGGCCAACGTGGAAGGGGTATTCAACGCCATCTCTGTGGTGGGTGACGCCATCGGCGACGTGATGTTCTACGGCCAAGGGGCGGGTAAGCTGCCCACCGCCTCCGCCGTGGTGGGCGACGTGATGGACGCCGCCAAGCATATGTGTTATCTCAAAAGCAACTGCTGGGAGCAGGGCGGCCCCGACGTCGTCTACTCCGTAGAGGAGGTTCCCAGCCGCTGGTATGCCCGTGTAGCTGGGAGTGAGCCGGTGGCCCAGGCCCGCCGCCTGACCGCGCAGCAGTCGGAGGAGGAGAGTGCCTGGCTGACAGATGCCTCTATGACCCCGGGCGAGGTGAAGGCGCTGCTCTCCGGCCGGGAGGTCAAAGCCCTCTATCGGGTGCTGGACTGACGGCACGGTCAGCGGTCTCCGGACATAAAATGACTGCAAAAGAGTTTGATTTGAAGATTGGGAGGGACCCATCTCTATGGGACTGATCGTTCAGAAATTCGGCGGCACCTCTGTCGCCAACGCCGAGCGCATCCGCCATGTGGCTCGTATCATCACAGAGACCTATCAGGCAGGCAACGACGTGGTGGCCGTCCTGTCCGCCCAGGGCGACACCACCGACGATCTGCTGGAGAAGGCGGCGGAGATCAACCCCCGCGCCTCCAAGCGGGAGATGGATATGCTCCTGTCCACCGGGGAGCAGGTCTCCATCTCTCTGTGCGCCATGGCCAGCGAGGCCCTGGGCTTCCCGGTGATTTCCCTCACCGGCTGGCAGGTGGGGATGAAGACCAACCGGAACTACGGGGACGCCCGTATCACCCGCATCGACAAGGACCGCCTGTCCGCCGAGCTTGGTCAGCGGAAGATCGTCCTGGTAGCCGGCTTCCAGGGCATCAACCGGTTTGACGACGTGACTACTCTGGGCCGGGGAGGCTCCGATACCTCCGCCGTGGCCCTTGCCGCCGTACTCCATGCTGACC
>JAJBTD010000076.1 GCA_020861055.1 Clostridiales bacterium
CGAGGGCGCTGTCATTGGCCGGGCGGGACGAATCGTGGGAGCGGGCTGTGTTTTGCCCCTGGCCGGAAACACCAATATCAGCAAGGAGCTGGGGACCCGACACCGGGCAGGATTGGGCGTTACGGAGCATACGGACGCCGTGGTGGTCATCTGCTCGGAGGAGACTGGCTCCATCTCCGTGGCTGCTGACGGTATGCTCAAGCGTCATCTGTCTGCGGAAACGCTGGAGCAGCTGCTGCGAAACGAGCTGCTGACGGAGGAGGAGAGCAAGAAAAACGTCATTCCTTCCTTGAAATCCCTTCTGGGCTCTATCTGGAAAAAGGAGGACGAGAACCGTGTGGAATAAGATCAAAAACAGCCGTATTTCCTATGTTGTCCTCTCTATCTTTCTCTCCATCGTCTGCTGGCTCTATGTAGACCTGGCCCAGCAGCCGGACGCCCAGGTGACGATTAACAGCATACCTGTGACCTACATCGGGGAGGAATCCCTGGAAGGTGAGGGACTGCTCATCACCGGGGACACGCCGACCATTAGTGTTGTGGTCAAGGGCCCCCGGAGCGTTATCACCCAGCTCAACAGCAGCAATATCATCGTCACCGCCTCCGTTACCCCCATTACAGAGGCCGGAGTGTATACCCTCGACCTGAACATCAATCTGCCCAGCTCCGTGACCAGCTCCAGCTCCAGCGCAGTCAGCATTGTCTCCCGGAGCGCCTCTGCGGTAGATGTGACCGTGGTTCAGATGGTCAGCAAGACGGTGACGATCACGCCGGAATTTACCGGCTCTGTAGCGGACGGCTACTATTCAGATGATGAGAGCTTCGTCCTCCAGCAGAAGGAACTGGAGGTACGGGGCGAGGAAAGCGTGGTCGAGTCGGTGAGCTATGCCAAGGTCGTCCTCAGCGACACCGGACTGACAGATACCTGGTCCGGCTGGCTGAGCATTGTCCTCTGCGATAAGGATGGGAATGAGGTCTCCAGCGACAACCTGATCCTGGAGACAGAGGCGATTTCCGTCACCTACTATGTCCAGTGTATTAAGGAGCTGACGCTCACGGTCAACCTGATCTCCGGCGGCGGGGCCACCTCGGAAAATGCCGAATGCACCTACTCGGTGGAGGCTGTCACCGTCGTGGGCCAGAGCATCAACCTGGACGACCTGGAGACGCTGACGGTGGGTGAGATAGACCTGGGACAGATCGCCACTACCGGAGAGTTTGAGTTCAGCATTGAGGACGCTCTGCCCGACGGAGTGAGCCTGATGAGCAGCGATACCACCGTCAAGGTGCAGGTCACCATCACCGGCCTGGAAATCCGTATCATCTCCACCAGCAATATCGTTTTGGAGAACAAGACAGAGGGATGGAACTACGAGACGGCGGATGTGGAGATACGTCTCCGGGGAAAGACAGAGGACTTTGACCTTCTGATCAGCGACGATATCCAGGTCACAGTGGATCTGGATGGGGTAGAGCTGGTGGATGGGGAGACGGTCTCTGTACCGGCTACGGTGGAGCTGTCCGGTGTCTCTGACCTGGGTATCCTGGGCAGCTACAACGTCAGCGTCACGACCACCCTCATTCCGGAGGAGACGACAGAGGAGGAATCGGCGGACGCCGGAGTGGACGCCGACAGCTCCGAAAACTGATTTCCACAGAGGGAATTGCTTTACAGAACCTGGCTTTTTTGATATAATAAATTATTAAGCCTGCACACAAGGGGGACGAGCGTTCCATGCTGAACAGTATGACCGGCTATGGCCGGGGGGAGGCAGTGCTGCACCAGCACGCCATCGTGGTAGAGCTTCGCAGCGTCAACAACCGATATTTGGATTGCAGCGTCCGACTGCCCCGCGTCTATGCCTGCGCAGAGGATGCGGTCCAGTCGGAGATAAAGGCTGCGGTCTCCAGAGGCAAGGTGGAGGTCAACGTTACGGTGGACGCCTCCGGGGCGGACGCAGTCTCTGTTACGTTGAATCAGCCTGTGGCCGCCGGATATCTCAAAGCCCTGCGGGAGATGGGGGAAACCTTCGGCCTCCGGGACGACATATCCGTGTCTTTGCTCTCCCGGTTCCCCGACGTGTTCCGGGTGGAGAGAACGCCCGAAAATCTGGAACAGATTACCGAGGATATCCGGCAGGTCACCCGGATGGCGCTGGCGGACTTCAACGCCATGCGCAGCCGGGAAGGGGAAAAGCTGGCGGAGGATCTGCTGGGCCGTCTGGATACGCTGGAAGACTACACCCGTCGGGTGGAGGCCCGCTCTCCGGAGACGGTGGCCGCCTACCGGGAACGCCTGACCGCTAAGCTCCGGGAGGTATTGGAGGACCGGCAGATCGACGAGGCCCGTATTCTCACCGAAGCGGCGATTTTTGCCGACAAGGTGGCGGTGGCGGAGGAGACGGTTCGCCTCCACAGCCATATCAACCAGTTCCGGGACATGGTCCGCCAGGGCGGCGTGATCGGCCGGAAGCTGGATTTTCTCATCCAGGAGATGAACCGGGAAACCAACACCACAGGCTCTAAATGCAACGATCTGGAGATGTCTACCATCGTGGTGGATATGAAGGCGGAGCTGGAAAAGCTCCGGGAGCAGGTTCAGAACGTGGAATAACAGCTTGCAAAGGAGGCGACGGGATGCTTCTGCTGAACATCGGCTTTGGCAATATGGTATCCGGAAACCGTATCGTAGCAATCGTCAGCCCGGACTCTGCGCCTATTAAGCGAATTGTTCAGGAGTCACGGGAACAGGGCGTCCTCATCGACGCAACCGATGGGCGAAAAACCAAGTCCGTTTTGATCGCAGACCCTGGCCATGTAATC
>JAJBTD010000104.1 GCA_020861055.1 Clostridiales bacterium
GCCTACGAGATTATGACCCGGCCCTCGGAGCGGCTGGTGCTGACCTGTCCCCGGCAGGCGGGGGGCGGGGAGAAGCGCCCCGCCGTCCTGTGGCGGCGGGCAGAGGCCCTGTTCCCGGAGGCGGAGCGGGGACATCACGACCCGAACCTTCGCCTGCTGGCCCCCCTCCCGGCCCTGGAGCTGGGGGCGGAGCGCCGGGATGGGGCGGTCATTCGCCGCCTGGCCCAACAGCCGGGGTGGGAGAACGTCCCCCGGCGGCTGGAGCAGGCGGCCAGCGCCGACCGGGGCCGTCTCAGCCCCCAGGGGGTACACGACCTGTACGGCGACCGGGCAGCCCTCTCCGCCTCCCGGATGGACAAGCTGAACTCCTGCCACTTCTCCTATTTCTGCCAGTACGGGTTGAAGGCCCAGGCCCGGCGGCGGGCGGGCTTCGACGCGCCGGCCACCGGCACCTTTGTCCACGCCGTTCTGGAGCAGGTTTTGGAGACGGCCCAGACCGAGGGCGGGGTGGCCCGGCTCACCCAGGCCCGGCATCGGGAGCTGACCGCCCAGGCGATACAGGATTATGTAAACAACCAGCTGGGGGGACTGACCGACCAGAGCCCCCGGCTCCAATATCTCTTCCGCCGGATGCTCGCCTCGGTGGAGCTGATCGTTCAGAACGTGGTGGAGGAGCTCCAGGGCAGTCAGTTCCAGCCCATCGCCTTTGAGCTGGGCTTTGGCCGGGGCAAGGAGCTGCCCCCGGTACAGGTGGAGGTGGAGGGCATCACCCTGTCCATCTCCGGCTTTGTGGACCGGGTGGACGGCTGGGAGAAGGACGGGCGGCTCTATCTCCGGGTGGTGGACTACAAGACGGGGCGCAAGTCCTTCAGCCTCACCGACGTTTGGCACGGCCTGTCCCTGCAAATGCTCCTCTATCTGTTCACCCTCCGGGAACAGGGACAGGATTACTTCAAACGCCCGGTGGAGCCTGCGGGGGTGCTGTACCTTCCCGCCAGGGATCTGCTTCTCTCCGGCAGCCGGGAGATGGACGGGGACGCCAGAAGGCGGGAGACGGACAAGGCCCTGCGCCGGTCCGGGCTGCTCCTCCGGGACGAGGAGGTGCTCTGGGCCATGGAGCAGTGGGGGGCGGACGGCCCCCGGTTCCTTCCCCTCCGGGTCAGCCGGAACGGGGCCATCTCCGGGGACAGCCTGGCCACCGCCGAGCAGTGGGGCCGCCTGGAGCGGCGGCTGGGCCATCTGCTCCAGGAGATGGGCCGGGAGATCGCCCACGGAAACATCGACGCGGACCCCTACCTCAAGGGGGGCGGGGACACCGCCTGCCAGTTCTGCGACTACGCCCAGGCCTGCCACTTTGAGGAGGGCCGGGGGACGGACCGCCGCCGCTGGCTCTACTCCGTGCGGGGCAAGGACTTTTGGGAACGGACAGGAGGGGAGGACCAGTGAGTATTCAGCTGACGCCCCAGCAGCAGGCCGCGGTAGACCACCGGGGCGGTGAGCTGCTGGTCTCCGCCGCCGCCGGCTCCGGCAAGACACGGGTGCTGGTGGAGCGGCTGCTGGACCGGGTGGAGCAGGAGGGGCTGGATGTGGACCGGTTCCTCATCATCACCTTCACCAAGGCGGCGGCCTCCGAGCTGCGGGGCAAAATTTTACAGGGACTGAACCAGCGCCTGGCGGAGCATCCGGAAGACCGGCACCTCCGGCGGCAGCTCACCTTGGTCTATCAGGCCCAGATCTCCACCATCCACGCCTACTGCACCGCCCTCCTCCGGGAGTTCGGCTACCTGCTGGACTTAGACCCGGACTTCCGGGTGTCCGAGGAGGGAGAGGCGGAGATCCTCCGCCGGGAGACGCTGGACCGGGTCATGGAGGCCCGATACGAGACGATACAGGAGGGGGACGCCTTCTCCCATCTGGTGGATACCATGTCCGCAGGCCGGGACGACCGGAAATTAAAGGAGATCGTCCTGGACATCCACGCCCGCGTCCAGGCCCACCCCCACCCGGAGCAGTGGCTGCGGGAGCAGAGCGCCGCCTTTGACCTCTCCGATGTCCGGGACGTGGGGCAGACGGTGTGGGGCAAACAGATCATGGAGCGGGCCGCCTCCGTGGCCCGGTACTGGGATGGACGGATGCTCCAGGCCCTCAACTCCATGATGGCTGACCCGGCCCTGGAGGCCGCCTACGCCCCCAGCTTCTGCGACACCATGGACAGTATCGAGGACTTTTTGAGCGGCCTGGACCGGGGCTGGGACAGCGCCTGCGCCCTGTGCGAGATCAGGTTCCCCACTCTTGGGAGAAGCCGGAAAATTCAGGACAAGCGGCTCCAGGAGGAGGTCAAGGCCGTCCGGGAGACCTGCAAGCGCCGGATGAAGGGGCTGAAAGACCTGTTCTTCGCCTCCAACGACACGCTGCTGGAGGATATGGCGTCCGTCCGCCCGGCGGTGGAGGCCCTGTTCGACCTGGTGCTGGAGCTGGACGAGGCGTATGCCAGGGCGAAGCGGAGCCGCCGGACGGTGGACTTCAACGACCTGGAGCATCTGACGTTAAAGCTGCTGCTGGACGGAGAGGGACAGCCCACCGCCCTGGCCAATCAGCTCCGGGGCCGGTACGCCGAGGTGATGGTGGACGAGTACCAGGACACCAACGCCGTCCAGAACGCCATCTTTGACGCCATCACCCGGAACGGGAGCAATCTGTTCCAGGTGGGGGACGTGAAGCAGTCCATCTACCGCTTCCGGCTGGCGGACCCCACCATCTTCCTGCACAAGTACCGCACCTTCCCTCAGACCGACCGGCCGGAGGAGGGGCAGCCCCGGACGGTGGTGCTCAGCCAGAACTTCCGCTCCCGTGCCAGCGTGCTGGCGGGGGTGAACTTCATCTTTGAGAACATTATGTCAACCCAATTCGGGGAGATGGATTACACCCAGGACCAGCGCCTCAATCCCGGCTTTGCCTATCCGGAGCATCCGGACGACCGGGTGGAGCTGGACTGCGTAGACCTCGCCGCTCTGGAGCGGGAGGAGGACAGCGCAGCCATCCCCAGGGACCAGGTGGAGGCGGACTTCGTGGCCCGGCGGGTGGAGGAGCTGCTCGCCTCCCATTTCCCGGTGACGGGAGAGGACGGAGTGCTGCGCCCCGTCCAGCCGGGGGACATTGCGGTGCTCTACCGCTCTCCGGGGGCGGTGATGGGCTATCTGACCCAGGCCATGGACCTGCGGAACATCCCCTGGCAGACGGAGGGGGCGGAGGACTTTTTCCACACCACCGAGGTGAGCTGTGCGGTGTCCTTCCTGGAGATCATCGACAACCCCCGGCAGGACGTGCCGCTGCTGTCGGTGCTCCGGTCGCCCATGTACGCCTTTTCTCCGGATCAGCTGGCAGCCCTCCGCCACGGCTGCCCCGACGGGGATTTGTATGCCTGTCTCCAACAGGGGGCGGAGAAGGGCGACGAGCCGTCAAGAGCCTTTCTGGAGGAGCTGGACGCCCTGCGCCTCCGGGCGGGAGACGTGACCTGCGCCCAGCTGCTGTGGCAGCTCTACGACCAGACGGGGATGCTGGCCCTGTTTGAGGGGATGGACGGCGGCCCCCGGCGGCGGGAGCATCTTCTGGCCCTGTACGACTGCGCCCGCAGCTTCGGCCAGCCGGGACGGCAGGGGCTGTTCGACTTCGTCGCCTGGCTCCGGCGGCTGGAGGAGCAGGGGGGACGGCTCCCCGCTCTGGGCAAGACCGTGGGGAACGGGGTGCGTATCATGTCCATCCACCGCTCCAAGGGGCTGGAGTTCCCGGTGGTCATCCTGGCCGGACTGAACCGGACGATCAACCGGACGGACGAGCGGGCCCCCGTCCTGTTCCACCCCAAGCTGGGGGTGGGGCCGAAGGGAGTGGACCCGGAGCTTCGAATCGAGTATCCAACCCTGGCCCGAAAGGCGGTACAGCTCAAGCTGGAGGAGGAGACCAAGGCGGAGGAGCTGCGGCTGCTCTATGTGGCCATGACCCGCGCCAGAGAGAAGCTCATCATGACCTGCTCCATGACCAACGCCTGGAAGGAGCTGGGCAATCTGCTCCCGGAGGCGGGGCCGCACCCCGACCCTCAGGCGCTGCAGGAGAAGGACAGCGTGGCCAAGTGGCTGCTACTGCCGGTGCTGGCCCGGACGGACGCACAGGCCCTCCGGCTGGGGGGCAGCGCAGCAAATCCCATCTCCGCCTCCGACTGGGACATCCGACTGGTCCCGGCGGAGCCGCCCCTGGCCCTGGGGGGAGGGCGGCCCGCCTCTGCTCCGGCGGAGGAGACGGCGGCCGGGGCATTAGACCTCTCTCTGCTGGACTGGCGGTATCCCTGGGCGGCGCTCTCCGACCTGCCCAGTAAGGTGACGGCCACCCAGCTCAAGGGCCGCCCTCTGGACGAGGAGGTGGCCCAGGAGACCCGGCAGCCCCCGGCCCTTCCCGACTTTCCCAGGCCCCGATTCCGGCAGGAGACGGCAGGCCTGACCCCCGCCCAGCGGGGAACCGTGCTGCACACCGTCATGGAGCTGGTGCGCCTGGACCGGGCGGACAGCGTCCAGGGCGTCCGGGAGGAGCTGGAGCGGCTGGTGGCCGGGAAATGGCTGACCCGCGCAGAGGCGGACAGCGTGGAGCCGTCCATGGTGGCGGGCTTCTATGCCTCCGACCTGGGCCGGGCGGCGGCCGCCGCCCCCGACCTCCGGCGGGAGTTCAAATTCTCCCTCTTTGCCCCGGCGGAACGGTTCTTCCCTCAGGCCCCGGCAGGAGAGCAGGTGATGCTCCAGGGGGTGGTAGACTGCTGCTTCACCGGGCCGGAGGGGCTTACGGTGGTGGACTTCAAGACCGACCATGTGCGCCCCTCGGAGCTGCAGGCCCACAGCGAGGGCTATCGGGGCCAGCTGGAGGGTTACGCCTGGGCGCTGGAGCAGATTCTGGGCCGTCCGGTGGTGCGGAAGGTATTGTGGTATTTCCGCCTGGGCCGGGGCTGGGAGCTGTGAGCTGCAGCAGAAAATTTTGAAAAAAACGGGAAAAAGAGTTGCAATTTCTCTGGGAGTGTGATAACATAGTTCCTGCTCTGTGAGAAAAAGTCAATTCTCATATATAAAGTGACATCGAATACCGAAAGAGGTGAACATCATGAAGGCAGGAATTCATCCTGATTATCAGCAGACCACCATCCGTTGCGCTTGTGGTGCGGTCTATCCTACCGGCTCCACCAAGAAGGACATCCGTGTGGAAGTTTGCGCCAAGTGTCACCCCTTTTTCACTGGCAAGCAGAAAATGGTGGATACTGGCGGTCGCGTGAGCCGCTTCAACAAGAAGTATGGTCTCAAGTAAGCTGGGCGATAACCCGCATCGGATTCCGGTGCGGGTTTTTGTTTGCTCTTGGAAAGCATAAGTGTCCCCAACCGGTTACATCCGGCCCCAACTGTGCTATAATAATAGAAACTGATTTTTCAGGAGGTCATCGCCATGTTACAGAAAATCGACGTAGAGCAGCTGAACCGGAACGTGTTCCAGGCCATCGGCAAGCAGTGGATGCTGGTCACCGCCGGCGACCGGGAGAGCTGCAATACCATGACCGCCAGCTGGGGCGGACTGGGGGTGCTGTGGGGCAACCCGGCGGCCACCGCCTATATCCGGCCCCAGCGGTACACCCATGAATTCCTCGACCGGGAGGCGTATTTCACCCTCTCCTTCCTGCCGGAGGACTATCGGAAGGCCCTGGGCTACTGCGGCAGCCACTCCGGGCGGGACGGGGACAAGTGGGCGGCTACCGGCCTGACCCCCGCCTTTACCGAGGGCGGCGTCCCCTATGTGGCCCAGGCAGAGCTGGTGCTGGTGGTGAAAAAGCAGTTCTGCCAGCGGATGGACCCGGACTGCATCCTGGACAAGACGGTTTTGGAGCAGTGCTATCCGGAGAAGGATTATCACGACATCTATATCGGCCAGATCGTGGAGGCCTATGGAGCGGAGTAACTCCGCCGGACGGCCTGCCCTGGCCGGAGAGAAACACGACGCACGGAGGAACGCATGACGGAATTTGACAGCATCAAAGAGGGCGAGATCAACCGGGCCATTCTGGTGGGCCTGAACGCCACCCGGCAGAGTGTGGGCGAAACGGTCACGGAGGAGAGCATGGCGGAGCTGGAGGCCCTGCTGGAGACGGCGGGAGGCACCTGCGTGGGCACCATGCTCCAAAACCGGGAGACCCCCGATCCTGGGAGCTTTCTGGGAGAGGGCAAGGCCCAGGAGTTGAAGGAGCTGGTCCAGACCCTGGAGGCCGACCTGGTCATCTTTGACAACGCCCTGTCCCCCACCCAGGTCCGGGTGCTCACCGAGCTGGTGGGGGTGCAGGTCATGGACCGGGCGGGGCTGATTTTGGACATCTTTGCCAAGCGTGCCAGAACGAAGGAGGGCCGGCTCCAGGTGGAGCTGGCCCAGTACAAGTATATCCTCCCCCGGCTGACGGGTATGTGGGGCCACCTGGTCCGGCAGACCGCCTCCGGCGGCAAGTCCCCCATCGGCACCCGCGGCCCCGGCGAGACTCAGCTGGAGACCGACCGGCGGCACATCCGCCGGAAGATCACCCGGCTGGAGGAGGACTTAAAGGAGGTCCGCCGGGTGCGGGCCGTCCAGCGGGAGCGGCGGGAGAAGAACGAGGTGCCGGTGGTGGCCATTGTGGGCTACACCAACGCGGGGAAATCCACCCTGCTAAACGCCCTGACCGACGCGGGTATCCCCGCCAACGACCGGCTGTTCGACACCCTGGACACCACCACCCGGACACTGGAGATCTCCGACACCCTGACGGTGCTGCTCTCAGACACGGTGGGCTTTATCCACAAGCTGCCCCATACCCTGGTAGAGGCGTTTCAGGCCACGCTGGAGGAGCTGACCTATGCCGACCTGCTGCTCCACGTCATCGACGCCTCCAGAGAGGACTGGCGGGACCAGGCAGAGGTGGTGGAAAATCTGATTCGGGAGCTGGGGGCGGAGCAGACCCCCCGGCTGGACGTGTTCAACAAGTGCGACCTGTGTCCGGAGGAGATCCTGCCCCACGGGGAGAATATCGTCTGTATCTCCGCCCGGACGGGGGAGGGTCTGGACGAGCTGACCGCCGCCATCGGCAAGCGCCTGGACAGCGGGATACGGTCGGTGGAGCTTCGCCTGCCCTACGACAAGGGGAGTGTCCTCGACTTACTCTACCGGGAGGCCGCCGTGGACAGCGTGGAGTATGCCGAGACCATCCAGGTCACTGCCCGGTGCAGCCCCAGGGTGCTGGGACAAGTGCGGGACTATGTCTGGCCGCCCCTTCCTCCGAAGACCGAGGACTGGGAGGCGTGACCGTGGAGGAATACTATATCCCCACCGGGCGGGGGGAGACGGAGTTCACCGAAAAGCGCTCCCGGTTCCTGGGGCATCTGGCCCATGTGACCGACGAGGAGCAGGCCAGGGCTTTTATCCAGCAGATGAAGAAGCAGTACCATGACGCAAGGCATAATTGCTGGTGTTATGTCATCCGGGAGGGCGGTGTCGTCCGCTACTCCGACGACGGAGAGCCTCAGGGGACGGCGGGACAGCCCATGCTGGGGGTGCTGCAAAAGGAAGGGATCACCGATGCGGTGTGCGTGGTGACCCGGTATTTTGGCGGGGTGCTGCTGGGGGCCGGAGGACTGCTCCGGGCCTATACCCGTTCCGCCAAGGACGCCCTGGACGCCGCCGGGATCTCCGCCGTGCGCCGGTGGGTGGCGTTTTCCATCCCCTGCGGCTATCGGTGGCTCAGCCGGGTACAGCTGGAGGTGGAGAGCCGCCAGGGAGTCGTGCTGGACACGGAGTACGGTGCGGAGGTGACGGTAAAGGCGCTGCTCCCGGAGGGGCAGGCGGGAGCGTTCCCCGCTCAGCTGCGCGACCTGACGGCGGGCAGCGTACAGGCCCGGATCACCGGCGAGGCGTTCAGGGCCGTGCCGGTGGGCCGAGGGGAAAAACGGTAAACCGGACAGAAAAAACGCAGAATCGAGGTATCTCATGGAGGTCAAACCCTATTTCCACGATGCGAAATATTACGAGACAGATCAGATGGCGGTGGTCCACCACTCCAACTATATCCGTTGGTTCGAGGAGGCCCGGATCGACTGGTTGGGGCAGATCGGCATCCCCTATGACGCCATGGAGGCGCGGGGCATCATCATCCCGGTGATCGGGGTGACGGCGGAGTACAAGACCATGACCCGGTTCAAGGAGCGGGTGCGCATCGAGTGTCGGCTGGAGTCCTACAACAGCGTGCGCTTCACCGTCAGCTACCGGGTGTACAACGACGACACCGGCGAGCTGCGCTGCACCGGCACCAGCAGTCACTGCTTTGTGAACCGGGACTATAAGCCCATTATCCTGCGAAAAGCGGCCCCGGATTACGACGCCATCTTCCGGTCCATCCTGGCCGCTCAGGAGAATGAGTGAGCATCAGGGAAAACGCATCACAGTGCCAAAATACCGCCGCCGGAGCTTCCGGCGGCGGTTTGCGCCTTTACCGGCCCCGTTTGGGCCGCAGACGGTTTCGCAGCGCCCGGTTGCCCCACAGCTCCGCCTGAAGGCAGCGATAGGCCAAAGGGCGATAGACCCGGATGAGCGTCCCGCAGAAGGCGGTGAAGTCTCCGCCAAAGCCCTTTTTGAACCGGTATAGCCCGTAGAGGGGGGAGCCCGGGTCGGTGTTCCCGGAGACGCCCCGGAAGTCGTACAGGCTGCACCCGCCGTCGATCGCCCAGCGGATTATCTCCCACTGGAGCAGATAGTTGGGCATGGCATTTCGGTGGTCGTTGGAGGATGCCCCGTAGAGATACCAGGTCTTGTTGCCGTACTGAATGGCGACGGCTCCGGCGATGGGCGCACCCTCCAGTGAGGCCATATAGAGCCGGGCGCGTTCCCCCAGAGCGGACAGGAGCCGTCGGAAATAGTTCTTGTCCCGGACCAGAAAACCGTCCCGTTCCCCGGTGACGGCCATTAAGCGGGCAAAGGCACTGAGAGCCGATTCCGGGATGGGCCGGTCGCCCGGATAGAAGAAAATTTCCACCCCTCGCCGCCGGGCCAGCCGCACCTGATACCGAGTCTTGGAGGCAAAGCAGGCAAAGACCTCCTCCTCCGTCCGATCCTGTAGGGGCAGGCGAAAGACGAACCGGGGCTGTATCCCGTCAAAATCGTCTGTCGGACGGCAGGAAAAGCCCAGCTCCCCGGCGAGGGCGAGGAAGTCCACGTCTGTCTCCGGCACGTCTGGGTCAGTGAGCAGGGCGCAGCCCCGGCACTGACGGGCTACCTGCTCCGCCCCCTGGCAGAGCAGAGACAGGGCGGCTCTGTCGGTGAGGTCGCACACCGGCCCTCTGGGGGCGTAGAGCAGAGAAAAACCGCCCGGCATAGCCCGGATGAGAACAGAGAGGCTGGCCCGGATGGCCCCGTCCTCCCGCACGACGATTCCCCGCCAGTCCCAGCCGGGCTTGACCAGCCGCCAGGCGGGGGACTGGAGAAAATGTCCCCGCGGGTGACGGGAGACAAAGGCGTCCAGCTCCCCCATAGCGTCGGCGTCGGCGGGGGTGAGCAACTGTAGCATGAGATTATCACTCCAATCTTTGAGGATATTGCAGCTCTATCAATGAATTCGCCGGAAGGTTGTGTTTGTCGGTGATGCGTGTCGCACCCCTCCACCGCCTAACGGCGGTCCCCCTCCCCTTTCAGGGGAGGTAAAGGGGTCTGGCTCCTCTGAAAGGGGAGCTGTCGCCACAAGGCGACTGAGGGGTGCGGGCACGCACCTCCGTCAAGCGGAAATCCTCCGGCGAATCCGCACCATCCCTCATACATACCTCCGTCTGGGCGGCGGCAGCAGCATGTCCACATTGGCGGAGACATACTGCCCAGGGGCAAGGTCGGTACCGGATGCGTCCACAAGAGTAAACTGCGTCCCCACCCGGCCCACCACCGGCAGGGCCTGTCCCTGGTACAGAACCGTTTGAGGCGTGTGCCGGGTGCGGAGCAGACCGTGGATGTGCCGCAGAACGTCCCGCGCCCGAAAGCACTCCGGCCGGTGGACCAGGCCGAAGCCCTGCTGATGTCCCAGGGCGACGACGGCGACCCTGGTATCCCGTCTCACCCGGCAGATGGCCCCGTAGCCGGTGGTGTCTCCCCGCCTCAGGGTGCGCACGTCCACCACCATGGCCTGATAGACGCCCACCCGGCGCAGCTCCACCGGCACCGTCACCGGGAGCCGGCCCACCAGGGCGGAGCCGACGAGCACGGCGTCCAGCCGGGTCTCCTGGAACCGGAGGGCGGCGCAGGAGTTTGCCATATGCCGCAGGCCCACGGGAAAGCCCTCCGCCGCCAGCGCCTCCGTCAGCGACAAAAAGCGCTCCAGCTGGAGGGCGGTCATCCGCCTGGAGGCCTCAAAGGAGGCGGCAAAGTGGGAGAAGCAACCCTCAAATTGCAGCCCCTCTGTCCGGTAGACTGCCCGGAAGCCCTCTAAATCGTCCCACCGGAGGCCGAAGCGCCCCATGCCAGTGTCCGCCGACACATGGACCCGGACGGGCCTGCCTCCGCCCAGCCGGGCATAGCGCCGGGCCGTATCGGGATTCGTCACGGTGAGGATGACCCCCGCTCCGATCAGGGCCTCCAGCAGACCGGGGCTGACGACAGGGGAGAGAAGGAGAAGGTCTGTCTCCCGAAACCCCGCCCGCCGGAGGGCGAGGGCCTCCTCCGGCTCGGAGACCGCCAGCATGGCGGCTCCGGCGCTCTCCCAGGCGGCGGCAGCCTCCGCCGCCGAGACCCCGTAGCCGTCGCACTTCACCACCCCGATCACCGGACAGCCCACCGCCTCCGTCACCCGCCGGGCGTTTTCCCGGAGGTCCTGTCGGCTGATCTCCAGATAGCCCTGGCTCAGCTCCCACGGTTCCATTCGGCCCATCCCCTTCCAACGGCTGAAAGGATACCATCCGTCTGTATCCGGGAAAGCGCCGCCCGGCATCGGAACAGCATCTTCTCCAGGCGGCGGAAATAACGCTGTTTTTGCCATATATTGGAGCCGGAAGCGGATGTTTCCCCCAGAAATAGAAGTTGACAGGGAGGGAACAACGTGTTACAATTTGTAACAGTCAAAACGCAGGAGGTAACAAAATGGCAGATCAGGCAAAGCTGCCCCTGGAGTATAAGGGGTATCCCCTTCGTCGGAAGGACAATGTGATTTACTACGGCAATATGACCGATCCCTATATTATTATGCTGCAGGTACTCAGCAGCGTCCCCATCGACGATATGACCATGGCCACCAAGGTCTCCGTCCAGCTGCAGCACACCGATACCGAGCTGAAAAACCGGGATCGGGTGGTACGCTCCAGCGAGAAGAACAGCCTGTATGCGGCCATGGATCTGGCCCATGTGTGGCTGACCCGGGCGCTGGCCAACCGCTGATTTTTCCTTCCCCGCACCACCCCGCACCACCTGGAGGTCTTATGGTTCCTGTACGAAAGATTTTGCTGACCCTGGCCCTGACCGGCGGGTCGCTGGCCCTGATGACATCGGCGGCCCTGGCCGCTGACACCGCAGATATCCTCTGCCAGGCCACCCTGAACACGGATAGCGTTCTGCTGGAGGAGGCGGACAGCCAGTCGGACGAGGTCGTCGCCCTGGAGTCGGGGGACGAGATCGTTCTGCTCTCCCAGGACGGGGAGCTGGCGGAGGCCGCCTATGAGGACGGCGACGAGGTCTATACTGGCTACCTCTTCCTGGAGGATGTGACCCTGAAATCCCAGGGCACGGCCCAGCTTCTTCCTACCGTGACCGTTCTCCGGGAGACCCCTTCCGAGAGCGGGGAACCGGTGGAGACGCTGAGCCGGGAGGACGAGCTGGAGATCCTGGGCTACGGGGACGGCTGGTATTTCGTCTCTGTGGGAGATGAGACCGGTTATCTGCCTCTGGAGAAGGTGGACGCCCCAGTGGTCACCACCACCAAGCTGAATCTCCGGACGGAGGCGACGACGGACAGCAAGATTCTGGCCGTACTGTCCACCGGCACCGAGCTGGAGCTGGAGGCTGTGGCTGCCAACGGCTGGGTCCAGGTGACCTGTGAGGGGGAGACGGGGTATGTCTCCGTCGATTACCTGTCCGCCTCGGAGGAGTACATCGTGGACGATCCGGTGATGACCACCGGGGAGGCTGTGCTGGCCTACGCCCAGCAGTTTTTGGGCAACCGGTACGTCTGGGGCGGCACCAGCCTGACCAACGGCTGCGACTGTTCCGGCTTCGTCATGCAGATTTACGCCGCCTTCGGCGTCAGCCTGCCCCACAGCTCCTATGGGATCCGCAGCTATGGAACCTCCGTTTCCTACAGTGATATACAGGTGGGCGACGTGGTGTGCTACAGCGGCCATGTGGGCATCTATGCCGGAAACGGTAAGATCATCAACGCGCTCAACGCCCGCAAGGGTATCTGCTATACCAGCGTGAATTACGCCAAGATCATCACCATCCGCCGCCTTGTGTGACGTGAACAGAACCAGCAGCAGCCCGGAAGGCTTGACCCTCCGGGCTGCTGATTCTTTCAGGGACAGCGCTGCCGACCCGACCCGCCATTCTGATATTCTTCTGAAAACGGGGCAAGACCGGTTGACCTGGCGGCGTGGGATGTGCTAAAATGGCAAATAGTGAATTTTTATATGCAGCGGGGTTTCCCCGTCTGATGTGCTGAGAGGGAAGCTGTTCATGAAAACCTTGATCGATCAAATTTCGGCTGTTCTGTCGGAGGGCTTTGCCGCTGCCGGGTACGACCCCGCTCTGGGCCGGGCCACTGCCTCCAACCGTCCCGACCTGTGCCAGTACCAGTGCAACGGGGCCATGGCCGGGGCCAAGCGGTATCACAAGGCTCCCCTGGTCATCGCCCAGGAGGTGGCGGCGGCAGTGGGGAATCACCCCATGTTCTCCAAGCTGGAGGCAGTCCGCCCCGGCTTTCTCAATCTGGATCTCAGCCCGGACTTTCTGGCAGACCGTCTGGCCGAGCTGGAGGCCGACCCTCTCCGGGGAGTGGAGCAGGCGGAGCAGCCCCTGACCATCGTGGTGGACTACGGCGGCCCCAACGTGGCAAAGCCCCTCCATGTGGGACATCTCCGCTCCGCCATCATCGGGGAGAGCATCAAGCGCACCTGTCGGTTCCTGGGCCACAAGGTCATCGGGGACGTGCATCTGGGGGACTGGGGCCTCCAGATGGGCCAGATCATCACCGAGCTGCGCTGCCGCCAGCCGGAGCTGCCCTATTTTGACGAGAGCTTTGCCGGGCCGTATCCGGAGGAGGCCCCCTTCACCATCTCCGACCTGGAGGAGATCTACCCTACCGCCAGCGCCCGGTGCAAGGTGGACGAGGACTACAGGAGGGCGGCCCAGAACGCCACCTGGGAGCTGCAGAGCGGCCGACCCGGCTATCGCGCCCTGTGGCGGCATATCGTCAACGTCTCCGTCTCCGACCTGAAGCGGAACTATGACCGGCTGGACGTGGATTTCGACCTGTGGTACGGGGAGAGCGATGCGCAGCCCTATATCACCCCCATGGTGGACGCCATGAAGGAGGGGGGCTACGCCTATCTCAGCGACGGAGCGCTGGTGGTGGACGTGCAGGAGGAGAGCGATACGCGGGAGGTTCCTCCCTGTCTCATCCTGAAGTCCGACGGGGCCGCCCAGTATGAGACGACCGACCTCGCCACCATCGTCCAGCGGGAGAAGGACTTCCACCCTGACCGGATGATCTACCTGGCGGACAAGCGCCAGGAGCTGCACTATGTCCGGGTGTTCCGCTGCGCCTATAAGACGGGACTGGTGGACCGGGACGGGTGCAGTCTGGAGTACGTGGGCTTCGGCACCATTAACGGCAAGGACGGAAAGCCATTCAAGACACGGGAGGGAGGCGTGCTCCGGCTGGAATATCTGCTGGAGGACGTGAGCCAGGCGGTCTACGAAAAGTCCAAGGCGGCCAACCCCAGCCTGTCCGAAGAGGAGCTGCGGGAGATCGCCGACAAGGTGGGCCTGGCGGCGATCAAGTACGGCGACCTCTCCAACCAGCCCGCCAAGGACTATATCTTCGACATCGAGAAATTCACCGCCTTTGAGGGGAATACCGGCCCGTACATCATGTATACCATGGTGCGCATCAAGTCCATCCTGGCCAGATACGCCGCCGCCTTCCCGGAGGCGGAGGCGGGACGCATCCTGCCCCCGGAGAGCCGGAGCGAGACTGGTTTGGCCCTGGCCCTGTGCCGGTTCAACGAGGCGGTGTACGAGGCCTATGACCAGAAAGCTCCCAGCCGTCTGTGCCGCTATATTTACGACCTGACCGGCGCACTGAATCAGTTCTATGTGGAGCACAACATTATGAAAGAGCCGGACGCCGCCCGTCAGGCGGGGTATATCGCCCTGATTCGGCTGGTGCTCCATGTGCTGGAGACCGCCATCGATCTGCTGGGCTTCTCCGCTCCCGACCGGATGTGACAGGAGCTGCGGAAAACCGGACGATTTTCTGAATTTTTAACCTTTGTTCATGCTTTTGACAGAGAAACAGGTTATGATACTGTCAACCAACCAGGAAACAGAATGCCGCCGGGGCGGAGCGCTACGGCGGATGCAGGAGGAATCAACATGACGGAATCAGGCAAAAAGCGCCCGGCGCTGCAAAAGCGGTGGCTGGTGCTGGGGGCGATTGTTGTGGTCGCCCTGATTTTCCTGATCCCCTTTATCCAGGGCGGCGGCGCGCGGGTGGATACCTCGGTCGAGGTGGAGACGGAGGCCGCCGTGATCGGGACCATCCGGGAGACCGTGTCCGCCTCCGGCAGCGTCCAGTCCGCCAGCAGTACGCCGGTGACCGTCACATACAGCGGCGTGATCGCCTCGGTGACGGTCAGCGAGGGGGACGTGGTAGAGGCCGGGGACGTGCTGGCCACCTATGACACCGACGAGCTGACCGAACAGATGGAGGCTCTGCTGGATCAGCTGGAGGAGCTGGACGCTCAGCTGGCCGAGACGGAGCAGGGGGGCGGCGTCCAGCTCGCCGCAGAGAGCGCCGGCCTGGTCAAGGCGGTCTATGCCAGCCGGGGAGACCTGGCGGGCGAGGTGACCGCCGCATACGGCGGCCTGCTGGAGCTGTCCACCGACGGTCTGCTCCGGGTGGAGCTGACTCTGGCGGAGAACGCCGACCTCCGGGCAGGGGACGCCGTCACCGTCACCCTGGAGGACGAGGAGATCGAGGGTACGGTGGACACGGTGGATGCGGAGACCGGCATCGCCGTCGTCACCTTCCCCGACAGCTCCAGCCGCCCCATCGGGGGGACTGCCACAGTCGCCGGAGAGGATGGAGCCGAGCTGGGCAGCGGTACCGTCGCCTCTAACAGCCCGGAGCGCATCGCCTGGGAGAGCGGTATGGTCTCCGCCATTTTGGTGGAGGTGGGGGACGAGGTCGCCGAGGGCGACCCGCTCATCCGCTGCGTGGACGAGACCTATGACGAGAGCTGGCTGACGCTGACCGAGCAGCGGGAGACGCTGGCGGCAGAGCTGTACCAGCTCCGGCAGTTCCGGGAAAAACCGGAACTGAGGGCGGAAGCCGGCGGCATTGTCACCGACTTGATTCTGACAGAGGGCGAAGCGGTAGAAGCGGAGGCGCAGGTCTGCGCCATCACCTCTACCAGTACCTTCCAGGTCCAACTGCTGGTCTCCGAGCAGGAGATCGAGCAGGTTCAGACGGGCCAGGAGGCGGAGCTGACCTTCCCCTCCGACGGAGCTGACGAGGTGGCCGCCACCTACACCGGCCAGGTGGCCGAGGTGTCGGAGGCGGCGGAGGCCTCAGATGAGGAGACGGTCTATGCCGTCATGGTCGAACTGAAAAACGCTCAGGGGGTCCAGGTGGGCGACGCCTGCGACGCCATCATCATTTTGAGCGAGGCGGACGACGCCGTGCTCATCCCCATTCAGGCGCTGTCCATCCAGTCGGATGGAACCCGCTGCGTGGAGATCACCTATGGAGACGGTCTGACCAGCGTGGTCACGGTGGAGGTTGGGCTGACCAGCCAGGATCAGGTCCAGATCCTCTGGGGCGTGGAGGAAGGAGACGAGGTAGTGGTCGCCTCCCGTGTGACGGAGACCACCGTATTTACCTTCTTCAACCACGAATGGGTCATCGACCAGAGCGAGAGCGAATATCAGGGAGGGACCTCCTCCTTCCCGGAGACGTCGGAGGGAGACGCTGCCGACGGGGA
>JAJBTD010000095.1 GCA_020861055.1 Clostridiales bacterium
ACCTTGCCGTACTTGGCCAGCAGCGGCTTTTCCAGGCTGCCCCCGTTGACCCCGCTGCGGAGGGGGATGCCCATCTGACGGCAGGCGTCCGCCACCGCCTTCACCCGTTCCTTATCGCCGATGTTCCCCGGATTGATGCGCACCTTGTCCGCCCCGGCGGCGATGCACTCCAGAGCCAGACGGTAATTGAAATGGATATCCACCACCAGAGGGATGGAGATGCGTTCCTTGATGGCGCCGATGGCCTTTGCCGCCGCCATATCGGGGACCGCCACCCGGACGATCTCGCAGCCTGCGGCCTCCAGACGGTGGATCTGGGCCACCGTCGCCTCCACGTCGTTGGTGTGGGTGGAGCACATGGACTGAATTGCCACCGGCGCGCCGCCGCCGACCGGGACATTGCCCACCATGATCTGTTTTGTCATTTTTCTCTCGCCCCTTTGCTCTTTCAGCTATTATGTCACGATTTTATACACATCGTTGATGGCCACGGCCCCTGCCAGAATCAGCAGCAGGACCAGGCCCACGAAGTGGACCGCTCCCTCGAACCGCTCTGGGATCTGCCGCCGGAACAGCAGGGTACACAGTCCGTTGAGCAGCAGGAAGAACACCCGGCCCCCGTCCAGGGCGGGGAGCGGGAGCAGGTTCATCACCGCCAGGTTGACGGCGATAAAAGCGGAGAAGTAGAGGATATTCTCCATGGCAGCCGCCGTCGTGGCGGAGGCCTCCCCCACCTCGCTCATGGTCTGGACGATGCCCACCGGCCCGGACAGGTCGCTGAATCCCGCCTGTCCCGTCAGGAGCATCTCCAGGCTCCAGAACACGTTGCGGACAAAATCCACCGTGGTATACCAGGCCAGTTGGAGCCGGTCGCCTATCCCCGCCTCCTGAACGGTGAAGTAAAGTCCGTACATCGTCACCGTCTCTCCGTCCACCACATACTCCCGGGGTACCAGGGCCAGATCCTCCTGGACGAGAATCTCCCCATCCCGTCGGACAGTGACGTCCACCGTGTCGGCATCTTCCAGGGTCAGGATGGTGGAGATGTCGCTGGTTAGCAACACCTGTCTGCCATTGATGGCCACGATCTCGTCTCCTACCATCAGGCCGTCCTCTCCCTCCAGGGGGAACCCATCCACAAAGTCGGAGAGCACCGGGGCGGTGTAGGCAGTCACAGACGCATAGAGACAGACCACGATGATCAGCCCCGTGAGAAAGTTGAATGCCGCTCCCGCCACCAGGATGAGGAATTTTTTCCAGCCCGCCGCACGGCTGAACGCCCGTTCGTCGTCGCTGTCTCCGTCCTCCCCCTCCATGGCGCAGAAGCCGCCGATGGGGAGCAACCGCAGGCTGTACTGCGTCTCTTTTCCCTGTCGTTTCCAGATAAGCGGCCCCATGCCGATGGAGAACTCGTTCACCTTCACGTTGCAGGCCTTGGCGACGATGAAGTGCCCAAACTCGTGTACGGCGATGAGCAGTCCGAACAGAATGATACAGATAATGACATAGACGATATACATATACGTTGAGCTCCTCCCAAGCGGGGTATGTGCTGCTGTTACAGGGCCTTTCTCCGGGAGAAGCCCTCCGTTACCGCATTACGGGCGGCGGCGTCCGCCTCCAGAATCTGCTCCAGAGTGTCCGCCGGGCCCGCGGGGACGCTGTCCAAGGCATACTCCACCAGGTCGGCGATCTCCAGGAAACGGATGCGGTCCTGGAGGAACAGAGACACCGCCGCCTCGTTGGCGCCGTTGAGGATGGCGCAGGCGCTCCCCGGCTGACGGGCGGCCCGCAGCGCCAGAGGAAGACAGCGGAAGGTGTCATAGTCCGGTTCGGCAAAGGTCAGCGGCGGGCAGTGGAGCAGGTCAAGCTCCCCTGCCACGGCTGCACAGCGCCGGGGATAGGTCAATGCGTACTCGATGGGCAGGCGCATATCCGGCACCCCCAGCTGGGCCAGCACCGCATTATCACAGTATTCCACCATGGAGTGGATAATGCTCTGCCGGTGGACGGTGATGGCGATCTTTTCCGGAGGCATATTGTACAGCCGCATGGCCTCGATGAATTCCAGCCCCTTGTTCATCAGGGTGGCGGAATCGGTGGTGATCTTCGCCCCCATGGACCAGTTGGGGTGCTTCAGGGCGTCAGACCGGGTGACGTGCTCCAGCTCTGCCCGGCTCTTGCCGAAAAAGGGGCCGCCGGAGGCGGTCAGGATGAGCCGCTTCACCTCGCCCCGGTCCCGGTTGCTCTCCAGGCACTGGAACAGGGCGGAGTGCTCCGAATCCACCGGGATGATCTCCGCCCCGCTCTCCCTGGCGGAGCGCATGACCAGCTCCCCGGCACAGACCAGCGTCTCCTTATTGGCCAGGGCGATCCGCTTTTTCTCGCCGATGGCGGCCAGGGTGGGCCGCAGACCGATCATCCCAACCACCGAGGTGATGACGGTATCCGCCTCCGGCAGCGTGGCCGCCTCGATGAGTCCCTCCATGCCGGAGGCCACCCGAACAGGGGTGTCGGCCAGGCGAACCTTCAAATCCTTCGCCGTCGCCTCATCGTAGGCGACTGCCAGTTGAGGGTGAAATTTTCTCGCCTGCTTCTCCAGCAGCGCCACGCTGGAATTGGCCGTGACAGCAGCCACAGACATTCCACAGGCGGCAATCACATCCAGAGACTGCCGCCCGATGGAGCCTGTGGAACCCAGCAGAGAAATTGTCGGCATTGGTTTCCACTTCCTTATGCTCTTGATTGCATCAATACGATGACAGAAAAATCCTTCTCCGTCAACCAATGATCTGTAAATCTTTGGTGAACGTTCGGTCAACCGAACTGGAAAAAGGGCAAAAGCTGCACCATCACCGCCGTCAGCGGTGCGCAGAAAATGACGCTGTCGAACCGGTCCAGCACGCCGCCGTGGGCCAAAAACAGCTTCCCATAGTCCTTGATGGCAAATTGCCGCTTGATATAGGAGAAGGCCAGATCGCCAAATTGGCTCACCACGCTGCCCAGCAGGCCGTACAGGACGAACACCCACAGGTTGGGCATCACGCCCGTCGCCACCCGTACCACGATGCCGTCGATCATACAGGCCAGCACCGACCCGATGACCCCGCCGATGGCCCCCTCCACCGTTTTTTTCGGTGAGAGGACCGGGGCCAGCTTCCGCTTGCCGAAGAACATCCCCACAAACAGGGCGGCCCCGTCGCTGCAAAAGGCGGAGACAAAGGGCAGGAGGATATAGTAGCGATAGTGCTCCATATCCGCCAGCAACAGCAGAGCGGAGAGCATGGCTGGGATGGCCACCGCTCCCATGAGACAGGCGCCGATATGCCCCAGCGTCACCGTCTCATGGGTCTTAAAGGCCACTGAAAACAGGATGATGAGGAAAATGAGCAGCCCGGCCATGGCGGCGGCGCTGTTGCAGTCGAAGTAGAACCAGAGAGGCACCAGAAAGGCCATCGCCATGGAGGCGTACAGCATGGCGGGGTATTTGATATAGCCTGTCGCCCCCAGCAGCTCATAGGCTCCGATGGCGGCGAGGATGCTCAGCGCTACCGCCAGACAAATCACCGGACAGGCCAGCATAATGACCAGGATCAGCGGTACTCCCACGCATGCAACCAGGATTCGGCTTGCCATATCATACACCTCCAAATCGTCTGGATCGCTTCTGATAGGCGGAAATGGCTTTCAAAAGCTCTTCCTTGGTAAAGTCGGGCCAGAGCACATCGGTAAAATAGTACTCAGAATAGGCGGACTGCCACAGCAGGAAATTAGACGTCCGTATCTCGCCGCTGGGGCGGATGATGAGGTCCGGGTCCGGCACACCGGCGGAGAACAGCCGGTTGGAGATGTCCTCCTCGGTGATGGTATCAGGGTCTCTCCCCTCACGGACACATTCCGCCGCCAGAGAGCGGGCCGCCCGTGTGATCTCGTCCCGGCCGCCGTAGTTCAGGCAGATGTTCACCTGGCACCCTTCATAGTGGGTGGAGATCTCACGGGTACGCTGGCACAGCTCCCGCAGCTCCGGGGTCAGGGGGGTCAGATCCCCGAAAAAGGCCATTTTCACCCGGTCACGCTCCATCTGGTCGATGGCCTCCAGGAGATACTTTTTCAGCAGGCCCATAATGGCCTCCACCTCGTTGGCGGGACGCTTCCAGTTCTCCGTGGAGAAGGCGTAGACCGTCAGGTAGTCCAGCCCGATCTCCTTGGCGTAGGTTGCGATGGTGCGAAAGGTTTCCGCTCCGGCGGCGTGTCCGGCAGTGCGGGGCAGGCCCCGCTGCTTTGCCCACCGGCCGTTACCGTCCATTATGATGGCGACGTGTCGGGGCAGAGCGTCGAAGTCCACCGTGTCCGTCCCCTGGGGTGATTTCCAGAACAATGGCATAGTGCGTTACCAATCCAATCGTAGTTATTCAGGGAAGCAAATCTCCTCCTGCTGCCGTCTGGCAGCGGGGCGATCACACGCTCATCAGTTCCTTTTCCTTCTCAGCAGTCAGTCCGTCGATTTTCTTGCAGTAGTCGTCGGTGAGCTTCTGGACATCCTTTTCCAGATCCTTCACGTCGTCCTCGGTGAGCTCGCCCTTCTTTTTCTGGCTCTTCACCTTGTCCATCGTGTCCCGGCGGATGTTGCGGACGGCCACCTTGCCTGCCTCGCCGTACTTGCGCACCTGCTTGGTCAGGTCCTTCCGGCGCTCCTCCGTGAGCTGGGGGAAGCTCAGGCGGATAATGCGTCCGTCGTTCTGGGGATTGATGCCCAGGTCGGAGGTGTTGATCGCCTTCTCAATGGCTTTGAGCAGCGTCCGATCCCATGGCTGAATGGTCAGCTGGCGGGGGTCAGGAGAGGCGATGGTCGCCACCTGGCTCAGAGGGGTGGGGGTGCCGTAATACTCCACCGTGATACGGTCCAGGACGGCGGCGTTGGCACGGCCGGCCCGGACGGAGGCGAAGTCCGACTGGACAGAGGCGATGGTCTTTTTCATGCGCTCCTCTGCGGTCTTGGTGATCTCGTTCATGCTGGTTCCTCCTTTGTTTTGGGATGATGATTAGTTGACGACGGTGCCGATCTTCTCGCCCAGGACGGCCCGTTTGATGTTCTGGGGGTCCTTCAAGGCAAAGAGCAGCACAGGGATTTTGTTATCCATGGAGAGAGAGGTGGCAGTAAAGTCCATGGCCTCCAGGTGCTGGGCCAGGATCTGGTCATAGGAGATGGAGTCGTACTTGACCGCCGCCGGATCGACGTGGGGGTCTGCGTTATACACGCCGTCGATATTCTTGGCCAGCAGAATGATGTCCGCGTCGATCTCCGCCGCGCGGAGCACCGCCGCCGTGTCTGTGGAAAAGAAGGGATTGCCGGTGCCGCATCCGAAGATGACCACTCTCCCCTTTTCCAGATGCCGGATGGCACGGGAGCGGATATAGGGCTCAGCGATCTGGTTCATCTCAATGGCGGTCTGTACACGGACCTCCACCTGCTTCTGCTCCAGCACATCCGCCAGGGCCAGGGCGTTGATGGCGGTGGCCAGCATTCCCATATGGTCCGCCCGCACGCGAACCATGGACTCGCCGCCGTCCTTCTTACCTCTCCAGAAGTTGCCGCCGCCGACCACGACGCCCACCTGGACGCCCATGTCCACACATTCCTTTATCACGTCGCAGACCTGACCGATCACGTCAAAATCCAGTCCCCTGGATGCGTCTCCGGCAAGGGCCTCTCCGCTGATCTTCAACAGGATGCGCTGATACTTTGGCTTGTCCATGAAATGCTCCTCCTTGATCTGTTCATCACAGGGCCGGGCACAGGGCACGGCCTGTTGTACCAAAGGTTATTTTAATCCTTTTTTACAATTTTGCATAGGGGGTTCGGAAAGATTTTCCCGTCCGCCTCCCTTTTTCTCCCAGATTTTCCTTCTGGTTTCGGCAAAATTCAGCAAAGGCACTTTTCTTCCGGCAAAATCTGTGGTATTATTTTCTGTAATAATTCAGTAAAGTCGGTGATCCCTTGGAGAGAGAGAAACCTTCCCATCTGGCCTCAGAGACGCATTCCTCCGTGGGCGACGTTCTGCTGCGGGGCGTGCGTATGCTGTCGATTGCCGTCGCCGTCGTTCTTCTGGTCGGCGTGGTCTGGCTCTTTACGGAGTATGCAGAGCTGTCTGCCGCCGCAGCGGACAGCGACGCCGCAGACGATACATCTGCCAGCGACCAGCTTCTGGCCGACGCCGCCGCTCAGGAGAGTCTGACCGCAGCTCTGGCGGAGTCCGCCGCTGAGACTGCCGCGGAGGCAAACGTGCCCACCGTTCTGGACGATCTGGACTGGGTGACGGTGGATCTGATCCCGGGCAACGAGTACTCCCGCCCCGGCGACGCTCTGGACGGCGTCAACGCCATTGTCATCCATTATACCGGCAACCCCGGCACCACCGCCCAGCAGAACCGGGACTATTTCGCCTCTCTGGCGGAGACGGGGGAGGACTCGGTGAGCAGTCACTTCGTCATCGGCACCGACGGCACGATCATCCAGTGCATCCCCCTGGATGAGAAGTCCTATTGCAGCAATAACCGCAACCACGACACCATCTCCATCGAGTGCTGTCACCCGGATACCACCGGGGAGTTCACTCAGGAGACCATTGATTCTCTGGTCCAGCTGGTGCAGTATTTAGTGGACTGCTACGGCCTGGACGAGGACGGAGTCATCCGCCACTATGACGTCACCGGAAAGCTCTGCCCCTACTACTACGCCACCAACGAGGACGCATGGCTGGAGCTAAAGGCCCTTTTCTTCCCGGACTGACGATGCGCCCCACATATAACAGTTTGCCCTTCTGTCAGCGTTGGCAGAAGGGCTTTTTGTTTTCAGGTTGTCCCTTTCGATGTCTGCATTCGTGCGATCGCCGCGGCGATGGACTGGTAGGCCTCCTCCGGCGTGTGGGCCGCTCGCACCGCCTGCTCCATAGGGCAGAGGCCGGTGTTTGTCCGGTTCCTGATCTCCGGAACCAGGGTATCCCAGGAGGCCTGGACGCCGTGATCTTCCAGCACCTGTCGGCCGCCCTCGCTCATGAGCATACCGTGGACGACTTTTACCCCCAGCAGAGCGTAGAGGTATGCCGCCGCACGACCCACCACCCGGTCCGCTGCGGAGCAGCCCCGAAGGTCGGCTCCCTGGCGCAGCCAGCTCATCAGGGGGCGGACGCCGTGCTCTGTGCCGGTGAATGTCTCCCCTTCCCGGCACAGGACACAGGTATATCCCCCCTGCTCCAGCGTCAGGCGCGCATTTTCCAGATCAGTTCTCATTCCTGTCCAGGCGCTCTACCCGATAGACCACCAGCGGGAGCAGCGTCCACTGGAGCACCAGGCCGAAGACGCCCGCAGAGATGCTGGTCCAGATGGTGGCGATATTGACTCCCTCATAGCCAAAGGCATTGACCGCCAGCAGGATCGCCACCGCGCGGACGGCCCGGCCGGAGACCTGGGCGATGAACACCTTGGAGATGGTGGGCATCCGGTTCTCCCGGAGCAGCCCGGCCACCAGACCGTAGGTGAACAGCTCGATCATCATAAAGGGCAGCATGACCGCGCCGGGCATGCCGGTGAGGGCGAAGCTCACCACCGGCCCCAGTAGGCCGGAGATCGCCCCGGCATAGGGGCCGGCCAGCAGGCCCACCAGCAGGATAGGCAGGTGCATGGGCAGGAAGGTCTCGCCCAGAGAGGTGCCCACGCCGGAGACGGCGCCCAGGACGTGGAAGATCTGGGGGACGACCACCGCGCCCACGATGGCGGCCACAGTCGCCAGGGTCTGGGCCTTGACGGACAGACGGGGTTTGGTCAGGGTCTGAGAAGCTGCGTTTTGCATGATGGTTTCTCCTTTCGCACAGTCGAATGGTGGTTATTCAAATTCCTGGGCTACCGTTTCCAGCAGCTGACGGATGGGCAGGTGCTGGGGGCAGGCCGCCTCGCACTTGCCGCACTTGATGCAGTCGGACGCCTTGCCGCGCTCGGCGGTGTAGACCCCATAGTAGAAATCGGCGTTCCAGTTGCGATAGATCTGCTTGTTGTTCATACAGGCAAACAGGTTGGGGATAGAAATACGCATGGGGCAGCCCGCGACGCAGTAGCGGCAGGCGGTGCAGGGGATGGTGTTCATCTCCTTGAGAATGGCGCAGACCTCACTGACGGCCTCCCGCTCCTCCGGAGAGAGGGGCTGGAAGTCCTTCATAAAGCCCACGTTCTCCTCCATCTGGGCCATATTGCTCATGCCGGAGAGCACCATCAGCATCCCATCGAACCCGGCGGCGAACCGGATGGCGTAGCTGGCGGGCTTTCCCGTCCCATGTGCGGCCAGGGCCTCCAGGGCCTGGTCCGGCAGGTCGGTGAGCTTACCTCCCTTGCACGGCTCCATGACGATGACCGGCTTGCCGTGCTTCCGGCAGACCTCATAGCAGGCCCGGCTCTGCACCGTAGGGTCGTCATAGTCCACATAGTTGAACTGAAGCTGGACCACCTCGATCTGGGGATACTCCGTGAGGATCCCGTCCAGAACGGCGGCGGAGTCGTGGAAGGAAATGCCGAAGTGGCGGAGCCTTCCCTCCTCCTTCAGCTCCAGCGCCGTCTCATAGGCCCTGCACGCCTTGAAATGCTTGAAGTTCCGGGTGTTCTGGGCGTGCATCAGGTAGAAATCGAAATAGTCCACGCCGCAGGCGTCCAGCTGGCTCTGGAAGAAGGGTCGGATGTCCTCCTGCTTTTTGAAATATTCGTCCGTGAGCTTGTCTGTCAGGATGTAGCGCTCCCTGGGGTAGCGGCTGGTCAGACAGGCTCGGATCGCCGTCTCGCTCCTGCCGCTCAGGTAGCCGTGGGCGGTGTCAAAATAATTGAAGCCGTTTTCCAGGAAGGTGTCCACCATGCGGGAAAACTCCTCCAGATTCACCTCGTCCCCCTGCATGGGCAGACGCATACAGCCGAACCCGAATTTCTTTTGAATACGCTCCATGTTGACCTCCTCTCTACTGCTCCGGCCGCATCGCCGGAGCCAGCTTTACCGGGTCATTATACCATACGAACGTCGGAAATGCAAACGAGAACGCCGTCGGGCGATGCGGCGGATATTGCATTTCCCTGTCCGTTCCGATATAATGACAGGTAGATTTCCGGCAGGGGGCGCTGCCATTCGGAGGAAATTGGCATGAAAAGAGTTTTTTACTGGCTGGCGCTGCTGGCGTGCGCCGTTCTTTTTGGCGTCTGCGCCTGGCAGATCTGGGGCATTCTCAGCGAATACCAGGCGGGGACCTCCCTTTATGCGGACACCGCCACGCAATTTGTCACCGTCCTGGAGCCGGAGACGGATCACAGTGGCGAAACAGAGGAGGCTGCCGCCGAGCCGTCGGCGGAGGACGAACCGGAGCAGACGGGCTCCACGGCGGACAGCGTCCCCATCTCGGTGGATTTTGACGCGCTTCTGGCGGAAAATCCCGATGTGGTGGGCTGGCTCTACTGCCCGGACACCGTCATCAACTATCCGATCTTACAGGGGAGCACCAACGACACCTATCTCCACCATATGGTAGACGGCAGCTACAACTCCGCCGGGAGCATCTTTCTGGACTACCGAAACGCCTCCGATTTTTCCGACGCCAATACCATTGTCTATGGTCACAATATGAAAAACGAGTCCATGTTCGGCACGCTGGACCAATATAAAAGCCAGAGCTACTATGACGAGCACCCGGCGCTCTGGCTGCTGACCCCGGAGGCCAGCTACCGGCTGGACATCATCGGCGGCTGCGTGCTGGATGCGAGCAGCGACTTCTACGATTCCCTGCTCTGGGGCGACGATGTGGCCGCTCAGATCGACTATGTGCTCTCCCACTCCACCTTTGCCGCGAACGTGACCTGGGATGGAGAGAGCGCCGTCATCTCCCTCTCCACCTGCTCCTATGAGTACGACGACGCACGGTATGTCGTCCTGTGCGTTCCCGTTTTCATTGGTGTAAACTAGAACTGCTTTACATATATGAAATGGCCGGATTTGTCCGCAGCAGCAGGCAAATCCGGCCTTTCCCCTGTCAAATCAGTACTCTGTCCTCCTCGCCAGGGCAGCATTCATGTAGTTTTCATCGTCGGTGACCTCCCGGATGATTTTCAGCTGCTCCGGGAAGCAGACGTCGCTCTCCTCCCCGCTGGTCTCGATATGGGCGATCGCCCGATCGTGCCAGAAGGGATAGACGTCGATCTCAAAATACTGGTTGCCATAGGTCAGGCAGTAACGGGTCTTGCGGATCTGGCGAAGGGTGGTGTCCGCATCCATCAGCAGGGTCAGATATTCCTCCTGGGACAGACGGCGCTCCGTCTCGATCCACTGATGGTCGTTGACCCGGCTCTTGGTGGTCTGGAAATAGATGTAGTGCCCCTGTGTCCCCCGCTGCCGGACGCGCACCTCGTCGTCGTTGGCGGATTTCAGGTAGGTCTGGATCACCTCCACCCGCTGACAGCTGGGGACGGACTTCAGCCACCGGAGATCCGGGTATTCGATGAGGAATTTCCGGTCTGTCTCATTGGGCGCAGGCTCGCCCAGGGCTGAGGCGATCTCCGTGATGAGGCGCTCCATCTTCACCTCAAAGTCGGTGGCGTTGTCGATGACCCTGAGATGGGGATGCCCCGTCCAGGAGGCGATGATTTTATCATCCAGGGCCACGGCCTGCTCTACTGTCTCGATACGGGCGGCGTTGTTTGCGGTGGTATAAAACTCCTGCGCGCCCTTGGCCGCGGTGACCAGGTGGAATACGGCGTCGTAATTGTCCCGGAGGGTAATCTCGTCCGAGTGGACGAATTGCAGCACCTGGTCGAACTCCTCTCTGGTCATATACGCCTTGTTGTCCAGCGCGCCCCGGTCACAGACGATGAGGATTTTTTCTCCCGGCATCGTCCGGGCCGCCTGCTCAAACAGCGCCTCCTTCACCATCTGGAGCTTCACCTGGCATTTTTGATAATCCACGTTGCTCCCACAGGTCCAGGGTGCCACGCCGCCGGTGATGAACTCTGTGGCCGTCTCCGGGACAAAAAGCACCGTATAACCTCTCTGGGTGAAATTATTCTGTATCCAGCTCATAGCTGTAGTTTTTCCCGCGCATGGCCCGCCGGTGATAACGATTTTTGAGATGGTACCCATCTGTCCTTCCTCCTTCAGACAGGCAAACGCCCCGTCCTGACCATTTTACAAACAGATTATACCATATTTTCACAGTTCATACAATGCTCCCTGGAAAACGGGCTGGAAGTAATTGTCATTGAAAAACACGCCGTCACATTTTTTCGGGAAAACCTCTTGACGAGCGGATTTTTTCTGGTATAATAAACAGCGTTGCAGATGAGCCACGGCCTTCTGGCTCGCCGCATCGATTAGGTAGAGCACCTAAGCCATGATATGCAGAAGTGGCTGAGTGGTCGAAGGCGCACGATTGGAAATCGTGTTTACGTTAATAGCGTAACGAGGGTTCGAATCCCTCCTTCTGCGTAGCAAGCCCCCGGTTTCAGAGATGAGACCGGGGGTTGTTTTTGCGCCTGGAGCGCCTCGATTCCTGCATCAGAGAAAGGATACCGGTCATCCATAACTCCGTGAGCAGCAGGGATGGGCAGCGTTACCTCAGGTGAAAGGAGGCCGCCCAGATTGGCCCGACACGGTGTAACACCTGAATGGGGGAACCGGACACGGCCGGGGCGAAAAAAGGCCGCCAGGCCCCCACCCAGGCCGTCACGCTGCCCATCGCGGATGCGCTGACCAGGCCGGACGCAAAAAGAGGCTCATCCTGTACCGGGATGAGCCTCTTTCCTGTCATTTCTCTGTCTGTGCTTTTATGCGTCTGGCTGTGCCCTTACGAGATCCAGCAGTTCGTCGAACCGTCGAATCGTTGGAATGTCGGCATCCACCGTTCCCAGGCCATAGGAGGCGAAAATCATGGGGATCTTCGCCTCCTGACAGGCCCTCCAGTCTCCCTGGGTGTCCCCCACATAGACCGGGCTGCGCAATCCGTGGCGCTGCACCAGCAGTTTCAGGTTTTCTCCCTTGGGCAGACCGGTGTCGTCAAAGCACATCCAGTCGGCAAAGCACCGGGCCAGGCCGCTGTGCTTCACCACAACGTCGATATACCCCGCCTGACAGTTGGAGAGGATATACAGGGGCAGCCGTTCCGCCAGCCTGGGGATGGTTTCCAGCACGCCGGGATAGAACTCGCCGGGCGTCCGCTCCAGGGCGGCGTTCTCATCCCGGAAGCACCGGCGGGCGATACGGTAGCGCTCCTCCGGCGGCAGCTGAGGAAAGAGGCTGTCCGCAATGGCAGTCATGGTCTGTCCAAACAGGTAGCTGATGTTTTCCCTGTCGTAGCCGGGCCAGTAGCCCAGCTCCTCCAGCACTACCTGGTTCCAGGCGTCGGCCACCACCTGCCTGGAGTCCCAAAGGGTGCCGTCGATGTCGAAGATCAGCGCATCCATGGGGCCACTTCCCTTCTCCCGCTCCGGGCAGCGCCGGGACGGGTCATTGTCATTTGAAATACAGTGCGCCGGACTCAAAGATCGGCATCAGCTTCTCGCCGGGGATATTCTGGGCCACGCCCGGATTCCACCGCTCGGTGTGGCCCATCTTGCCGAAGACCCGGCCGTCCGGAGAGAAAATGCCCTCGATGGCGCAGACGGAGCCGTTGGGGTTGGCGGAGATGTCCATAGAGGGGAATCCGCCGCCGCCCACATACTGGGTGGCCACCTGGCCGTTGGCGATGAGCTGCTCCAGCACCGGCTCCGGGGCCACGAACCGGCCCTCGCCGTGGGACACGGGGACGGTGTACACGTCGCCCACATGGCATTTCAGCATCCAGGGGGACTTCACCGAGGCCACCCTGGTATCGCAGTAGCGGCTCTGGTGGCGGCCGATCAGGTTGAAGGTCAGGGTGGGGCAGCTCTCGTCCAAATCCCGAATCTCCCCATAGGGCACCAGGCCCAGCTTGACCAGCGCCTGGAAGCCGTTGCAGATGCCCAGCATCAGGCCGTCCCGGTTTTTCAGAAGGTCATGCACCGCATCCTTGATGCGGGGGTTGCGGAAGAAGGAAGCGATGAACTTGCCGGAGCCCTCCGGCTCGTCGCCGCCGGAGAAGCCTCCCGGCAGGACGATCATCTGAGCCTCGCGGATCGCCCGTTCCAGCTCGCCCTCGGATTCCAGCAGCTGCTCCACATTCAGATTGCGGATGACCAGGATCTTCGGCTCGATGCCCGCCCGGAGGCAGGCGTTGGCAGTGTCATACTCGCAGTTGGTGCCGGGGAACACGGGGATGACCGCCCTGGGTCGGGCCGTCCTGACGGCGGGCCGGGAGACGGGGCGCACGGTGCAGGAGAGCACCGGGGCATGGTCGTTCTCCGCCTTCGCCTGGGTGGGATAGACCTCCTCCAGCGTCTCCTCCCAGCGGCAGGTCAGCTCCTCCAGAGGCACCCGGACGCCGCAGACCTCCAGCACCGGCTCCGCCATCGTCTCGCCCAGCTTCTCTCCAAAGTCGGGAATATCCTCGGTGAGCTGAGCGATGATGGAGCCGTAGCCCCTGGAGAACAGCAGCTCAGAGGTCAGATGTCCATTTCCCAGGAAACCGATGCCGTTGCCGAAGGCCATCTTCATCAGGCCCTCCGCCACGCCGCCGGCGGACAGGGCCCAGGCCGCCCGGACCTTGCCGGAGCGCACCAGAGAGCGGTATTCCGCCCACATGGCCCGTGTCCCGGCGTAATCCCCGGCGGGGGCGCGGAACAGGTAAACCGGCTTGTCCGTCTCCTTAAATGCGGCGGAGACGATCTGCCCCGCCTGTTCCGGCGCGATGGCGAAGGAAACCAGGGTGGGCGGCACGTCCAGTTCCATAAAGGAGCCGGACATGGAGTCCTTGCCGCCGATGGCGGCGCAGCCCAGGCCGATCTGCGCCTTATAAGCCCCCAGCAGAGCGGCAAAGGGCTTGCCCCAACGCTCCGGCTCCTCCCGGAGGCGCTCAAAGTATTCCTGGAGGGTGAGATAGGCCTTCTCCGGGTCGGCCCCGGCGGCGGCCAGCTTGGCCACGCTCTCCACCACGGCGCACTGAGCGCCCAGGAAGGGGTCCCGCTCCATGAGGTAGGGGTCGAAGCCGCAGGCCATGACGGAGCAGGTCTCGGTCTGCTTTCCAGGGCCGACGGGCAGCAGACCCACCATGGTCTGCTCCGGGGTGAGCTGGTACTTGCCGCCGTAGGGGGCCAGGACGGAGGACGCACCGATGGTGGAATCGAACCGCTCCCCCAGGCCCCGCTGAGAGGCCAGGTTGGGATCAGACGCCAGGTCGTAGAAGCCCTGACAGATGTCGGTCACAGGAGCCTCTGTCTCCCGCCCCGGCAGGGGGGGCACGGAGACGGTGGTGTGTTTGGAGGCCCCGTTGGTGTTCAGAAAGGCCCTTGACAGGTCGGCGATCTTCACCCCGTTCCACTCCATGACCATCCGGGGGCTTTCCGTGACCACCGCCACCGGGTAGGCCTCCAGATTCTCCGCCGTGGCGAAGGCGATGAGCCGGTCTGCGTTTTCCGCGTCCACCACCACGGCCATCCGCTCCTGAGACTCGGAGATGGCCAGCTCGGTGCCGTCCAGGCCCTCGTACTTCTTGTGAACGGCGTTCAGGTCGATCTCCAGGCCGTCGGCAAGCTCGCCGATGGCCACGGAGACGCCTCCTGCGCCGAAATCGTTACAGCGCTTGATGAGACGGGTCACCTCCGGATTGCGGAACAGCCGCTGGAGCTTCCGCTCCTCCGGGGCGTTGCCCTTCTGTACCTCAGACCCCATGGTCTGGAGGGAGTCCATGCTGTGGCTCTTGGAGGAGCCGGTGGCCCCGCCGATGCCGTCCCGTCCGGTGCGCCCGCCCAGGAGGATGACCACGTCTCCCGGCTCAGGCTGGACACGAACCACCTGGTCCGCCGGGACGGCCCCCACCACGGCGCCCAGCTCCATGTGCTTGGCCACATAGCCAGGGTGGTAGAACTCGCTGACCACGCCGGTAGCCAGACCGATCTGGTTGCCGTAGGAGGAATAGCCCGCGGCGGCGGTGGTGGCCAGCTTCCGCTGGGGCAGACGGCCGGGGATCGTCTCCTCCAGAGGAGTCCGGGGGTCGCCGCAGCCGGTGATGCGCATGGCCTGATACACATAGGCCCGGCCCGCCAGGGGGTCGCGGATGGCCCCGCCGATACAAGTGGCCGCCCCGCCGAAGGGCTCGATCTCGGTGGGGTGATTGTGAGTCTCGTTTTTGAACTGGAGCAGCCAGTCCTGCTCCTGACCGTCCACGTTCACCGGGATGTGGATGGAGCAGGCGTTGATTTCCTCGCTCTCGTCCAGGTTGGGCAGTTCGCCCCGCTTTTTCAGCACCTTGGTTCCGGCGGTGGCGATGTCCATCAGGGTGACGGGACGCTGCGCCGCCTTTTCCGGGCCATAGACCTCCACACGATCCGCCAGGAACTGCTCGTAGGCGGCTTTGACCCCCTCATCCCGGAGGTCTGCGTCGTCGATATGGGTGCCGAAGGTGGTGTGGCGGCAGTGGTCGGACCAGTAGGTGTCCACTACCTTCAATTCCGTGACCGTGGGGTCCCGTCCCTCGTCGTCCCGGAAATAGGCCTGGAGGAATTTCAGGTCATCCAAATCCATGGCGAGGCCGTACTGCCGGAGGGTGGCCTCCAGCCCCGCCTCGTCCTGGGCGATAAAGCCGTCCAACGTGGGGACGCTGCTGGGGACGGCATAGGTGCGCTCCAGGGTCTCCGGCTTGTCCTGGGAAGCCCTGCGGCTCTCCACCGGGTTGATGAGATAGCCGGCGATCCGGTCCACCTCGTCTTCGGTGAGCGTCCCCAGGAGAACGTAGACAGTGGCGGCGCTGACCAGGGGCCGGTCACAGCCCGCCAGCAGCTGGATGCACTGGGCGCAGGAGTCCGCCCGCTGGTCGAACTGGCCAGGGAGGGCCTCCACCACCAGGACGGAGTGAGGCCCTGTGGCCTGGGGCATATTCTCCTCGTAGTAGCTGTCCACCATGGGCTCGGAGAAAACGGTGGAGGCCGCCTGCTCGAACACGGCCCGGTCGATGCGGTCCACATCGTAGCGGTACAGCATGCGCAGACCGGTGAGACTTCCGATGCCCAGCTGTTCTCTCAGCTCTCTGAATACCTGGCTGGCTGTGACGTCAAAGCCGGGGCGTTTTTCCGCATAGCAGCGGTACACTTGGTTCATGG
>JAJBTD010000183.1 GCA_020861055.1 Clostridiales bacterium
CCCATGGACGATAACGGATTAGAACCCCTGTCCCGAGCCACTGCATGTGTTTAATAGCTTGACATTTTCTCGCTATACACCAGACAAAATCACCTGCCATAGCAGGTGCTTTCCCATGGACGATAACGGATTCGAACCGCTGACCCTCCGCACGTCAAGCGGATGCTCTAGCCAGCTGAGCTAATCGTCCAAATCGACGTTGACTATTATACCCACGTCCTGCCCGGTTGTCAAGACATTTCTTCCCCTTTTTTCTCCTCCGCGCCCAGGTCTTCCTTGATCTCCCTGGTGATCGCCTCCACCTGCTCCATGGTGGCCAGCTGGGAGAGCTTGTTCTTCCACCTTACCCCGTTGCGCACCCCCTTGAGATACCAGGCGTAGCTCTTTCTCGCCTCCAGACAGGCGATGTGCTCCCCTTTCCACTGGCAGGCCAGACGGAACTGCCGCAGGGCGGTGTCGCACCGCTCCTCCACTGTGGGCAGCGGAGGAACCGGCTCACCTGCCAGATACGCCCTGACCCGCTGAAACAGCCAGGGGTCGCCGCAGGCCCCCCGGCCGATCATGACGCCGTCCGCCCCGGTAACTGCCAGGATGTCCGCCGCCGCCTGCGGGGTGAACACGTCCCCGTTGGCAAAGACAGGGATGGAGACCGCCTCCTTCACCTGTCGGGTGATGTCCCAGTCCGCCTGTCCGGCATACATCTGGGTCCGCGTCCTGCCGTGGACGGTCAGACCGGAGACCCCTGCCGACTCCAGCATCCGGGCAAACTCCACCGCATTGATATGCTCTGCATCCCAGCCCTTGCGGAATTTTACCGTCACCGGACGCCCCGCCCCCCGGACGGCGGCCTCCGCCACCCGGCAGGCCAGCTCCGGGTCCCGCATCAGAGCAGAACCGTCCCCGCCGGAGACGATCTTGTGGACCGGACAGCCCATATTCACATCGATGACCGCCGGATTCGCCAGCTCCGCCACCTTCGCCGCCGCCTCCTGAATGCAGACCGGGTCGCTGCCAAAAATCTGCACCGCTGCGGGCCGCTCTGTCGGGTCCAGTGCCATGAGAGGGATGGTCTTTTTGTCCTGATAGCACAGGGCCTTGGCGCTGACCATCTCGGTGACGGTATAATCCGCCCCCAGCTCCCGGCAGATCACCCGGAAGGCTCGGTCCGTCACCCCCGCCATGGGGGCCAGAGCCAGTCTGCCGGGCAGCTCCACAGTGCCGATCTTCACCGCCTTCGCCCCCGTTTCCTGTCAAAGTGGGTTCAGAATACCACAAAAATCCCAGGAGGGCAAGGGCAGGTGGGGCAGATTTCCGGGATGACGGACAGCATTCGGTTGTGATTCTCTCCCTTTCATGATACAATAACAATTACCAGACATGATAAAGGAGGAAAACCTTATGATCTTCTCCAAACTGAACGGCGGGGACACCTTCGCCGCCTATCCCCAGGCGCTGCAGGACGCTCTGGAATTTCTGCGCACGGCGGATCTGCTTCACATGGAGCCGGGCCGCTATCCCCTGGACGGGGACCGGATGTTCGCCAATCTGATGGACATGACCACCCATCCCTTTGAAGGCTCCCATCCGGAGGTACATCAGAAGTATATAGACCTGATGTACTGGCCGGAGGGGGGAGAGAAAATCGGCGTCGCGCCCTATCTGGGGACGGAGCCGGTGTTCGAAACGAGGCCGGAAAAGGACGTCTCCCTGTTGGAAACGGTGGAAAACGAGAGCATCCTGACGGCGAAGGAGGGCTTCTTCGGGGTATTCTTCCCCTGGGACGCCCATCGTCCCTGTCTGATGCTGGGCTCGTCCCCCGCCACCAGCCGGAAATGCGTGGTTAAAATCAGCATGGAGCTGCTGGGCTGAGGCCCACAGCCCTGACAACCCGCCTGCCACCCACGACAGGTGGGTTAATTTTCCATTTCTACACCACCAGCGCCAGCGCCCCGGCGCAGGCCGCCCCGGCCAGGAACCAGAGCCAGCGGCTGTACCGCCTGAGCCACTGGAACCGGCGTCCGGCCGGGGAATGTTTCCGCAGATAGCTGTCCGCCACCTCCTTTGCCTCCTGAACCACCTGCTGGGCCGTGACCCCCTCCTGCTGGAGGGCGTCCTCCTTCAGCAGAAAAATCGCCTGCTCAAACAATCGCTCGTCCGGTGAGCGCACCACGATGACCCGACGGGAGATACCCTTTACCATAACGCTCCACACCTTTCCAGAAACTGGAATCAGTATGGCCTCTCCGCCCCCGGTTTATCCCCTGGGGCGGAGAAATTTCTTCGAATCATCCTGCCCGGGGCGTCTGGCGGCTCACCGCCTCGGTCTGGCGGCTCTGCGCCGTCTCCCGGCGCTTGAGCTGGAGGACGATGACCGTCCGGTCGTCCCTCCCACCGCTGCTGCTCTGGAGGATACGGGTCGCCAGCTCCTTTGGGCGCTCTCCCCGGAAATCCCGGATCAACTGCCAGAGCCAGTCGTCTCCCTCCCCGTCGGACACGCCGTCGCTGACCATCACCGCCATGTCCTCCGGAGCCAGGGAGAAGGACCGGACGTCCGGCCTGCTCTCCTGCCCAAATTCCAGCCCGGCGGGCAGACTGCCCCCGGACAGCTTTTTGACCCTTCCTCCCAGCCGCAGATAGGTGGGCGCGGCCCCCAGCTTGTAGCTCCGGCACTCGCCGGAGAACAGATCGATCCCCAGAAGGTCTATGTTGGTGAAGCACAGCTCGCTCTCCCCCCCGAGGGCGAGGGCGTGGGACCGGGTGGCCAGCGGGGTGTCCGCCCCCA
>JAJBTD010000181.1 GCA_020861055.1 Clostridiales bacterium
CGTGGAGCCGGAGGCGGTAATAACGACCGTTTTTGACGCCGTCCATGTGCCGGAGAGATACGCGCTCTCGCTGTCGTCCGACCTGGCGATGGCGGTGAGGGTGGGGGCGGTCACAGTTTCAGTGTTCTCCACCCCCGCCGCTGTGATGGTCAGGGTGCTTTCGTCGCTGCCTGCCGACCAGTCGGAAAAAGCCGAGCCGTAGATGGTCAGCGCGCCGGTGGTGCTGTTGTAGGTGTAGCCCGTCTCCGCCGACAGCGGTGTGTCGCCTGCCGTCACCGTGATGCCGTCGGGCAGGGAATAGCCATCAGAGGGGGTGAGCGTTGTGGTGAAATCGCTATCGCCATCGAGCCACTTGGCGGTCGTGTTGCTGGAGGTGAGTTTGGTCAGGTCGTATTTCACGGTGAACGTCGCTACGCCCCCCGCCGTGATAACGATATCGCCAGTGACCTCGTCGGCGGGGATGGTCAGCTGACCGGTGGCGCTGTTATAGGTGTAGTCCGTCCCCGCCGTCAGCGTTGTTCCGCCCACCGTCACGGTGATGCTGTCGGGCATGGAGTACCCGGTAGTCGCGGTGAGGGTGGTGGTGTACGCCGTTCCCTTTGAAATGGTCTTGGCCTCATTGCTGGAGGCGAGGTCGTCATAGGTGTAGGTCACGGTGACTGTGTTGCTGTCCACCCCCGCTGCCGTGATAACAATATTGCCGGTGACAGCGCTGGCGGGAATGGTCAGCTCACCGGTGGAGCTGTCGTAGGTGTAGTCCGTCTCCGCCGTCAGCGTTGTTCCGCCCACCGTCACGGTGACGCTGCTGGGCAGGGAGTACCCGGTGTCCGCAGTGAGGGTTGTGGTATAGGCCACGCCCTTCATATGGATGGCGCTGGAATTGCTGGAGGTGATGTCGGTCAGGGAGCTGCTCACGCTGAGGGCGTAACTGTTATAGGCCGACGCCATGGCCTCGGCGATTTTGGTGTGCCCCGCCGCGTTGGGGTGGAAGTCCAGGTTGGCGGTGCCGGTGCTGGAATTAATGCTCGCGTTGGTCAGCGAAGTGGAGGTGGAGCTGCTGAATGTGGAATAGATGTCCACGATGGTATAGTTGGATGTCTTTTCAGAGTTGAGCAAGGAGTTAAAGGCTTTTACCCCCGCGTCAAAGAGGCTGGAAATCGTGTCGTTGCCCAGCCACTGATAGGGGTTGTACTGGTTGGCCACCAGAATGACTGCGTCAGGGTTGAGTTCCCTGATTTTTGCCGTGATGCTGTTGATGTTGGACACGCAGTTCTGGCAGGCGGTGGTAAACGTCTCGTTGGAGGCAAGGGAGGAGGTACTTAACTGGCTGAGAATATACTGCGTGGTAGAACTATTGAAATCCAGAGTTTGCACGTACGCCTGTACTTGTGCGGCAGTCATATTCAGCAGAGAGCCGAGATAGGTATAAACGGCCTCCATCAAATCGTTCCCGCCGATGGTGATGGTGATGACGTCCGCCGATTGGATGGCGGTCGTGTAATCGCTTAAAGAGGACAGAAGCGTGGTCGTAGTCAGACCGCTATTGCCCTTGTTTGTGGCTGTCGCGCTGATTTTGTCCGCCAGCTTTGAGACAAAGCCATCGGATTCATTCACACCGTAATAGCTTGTGATGCTGTCCCCCAGCGCCAGATAATTAAGCGATGAATCGGCCGCATAAGCCGTGACCGACAGCCCGCTCAGGCACAGGGCCAGGGCCAGGAGCAGGCCCAGGAGCCTGGTTCTCTTTTTCATGTCGTTCCCCCTCGTTTCTTCTTTTTAGGACAGCAGTTCCTTCTGCTGTTCCAGATATTGGAAAATACCGTCGATGGTCCTGCGGGCGATCTGCCTGAGGTCCAGGCTGTGGACAAAGGCCACCGCCTCCTGAATCCGCTCCTCCGGCACATAGTAGAGCCGGAGGGTGTTTTTCAGAAACGCCTCCGTCTTCATGTCCATGGTGAACCAGATGTTGCAGGGGATGGTCATGAACCCCCGCATAATGCCGCCGGTGGCGATCTCCAGCAGGTAGAAGTCCCTGGTCTCCAGGTCGGGCAAATCGTCCCGGAAAAGCCCCTCGATCTTGCCCGTGACCGACTGCTGGAGCACGGCGGAGGGCTTGGGCAGGGAGTAGGCGCTGATGTAGATCTCCCGCAGGTGCTCGTCCATCTCCACGATGTGGAGCTGTAACGCCGTCTCGCAGGCGTAGAAGAGCAGCTTGTCCTCCGTGACCCCCTGGAGCACGCTGCCCGTCATTTGGAACTGGGCGTCGATGACGAACTCCACCAGCCCGCAGAGGATGCCCTCCTTGGAGCCGAACAGGTTCACCACCGAGCCGGTGCTCAGTCCTGCGTCGGAGGCGATCTGCCTCATGGTGGTGTTGGTGTAGCCCTGGGCCAGAAAGCGCTGTGCGGAGACGAACAGCACCCGCTTCCGGAGCTGCTCATGGTGTTTGCCGGGCTTGTGGTTCGCCATCTGCATCCCTCCTCTGCCGCCGAGACAGGCGAATCGCCGTTCAAAATTAGAACGTGTTCTAATTTTGGCTAACGACAGTATACCACGCCGCCGGACGGATTGCAAGAGGGCGGGGGAAATTTTACCGGGATTTTAGAGTTCCGCTGCGCACCCCCTTGGCTCCCTCTCTGAGGCGAAGTGCCGCAAAGAGGGTGGCAAGGGGGGCGCGCGGACCGGGGCCACATTTTCCCACGCCCGGCCTATCATTGTAGGTTCGTCAATCATACTTTACACTTAGGGAAAGAAGAAAGGACAACTTTC
>JAJBTD010000213.1 GCA_020861055.1 Clostridiales bacterium
GCTCCTTAGTCATCAGCGGCAGCTCCCGCACGCCATCCGGTACGATGAGAGTCAGGATATTGGTCTCCACTCCGAAGCCCGCTCCGGGCACCTTGACATTGTTGGCGGCGATGAGGTCCAGGTGCTTGCGCTCCAGCTTCTTCCGGCTGTTTTCCACCATATGCTCTGTCTCCATGGAAAAGCCGCAGAGAAACTGCCCTGGCCGCTTGTGGGCGCCCAGCTCTCCCAGGATGTCCCTGGTCCGCTCCAGGGGAATAGACAGCTCCCCATCTCCCTTTTTCATCTTGTTTTCTGCGACAGAGGTAGGGCGGTAGTCCGCAACAGCCGCGGCCTTGATGATAATGTCCATCTCTCCCGCCCGGGCAGTCACCACCTCGTACATATCCTGGGCGGAGACGATATCCACCGTCTCCACATACCGGGGCCGGGGCAGGTCGGTGGGGCCGGAGACAAGGGTGACCTCCGCCCCCCGGCGGCTGGCGGCTTTGGCGATAGCGTAACCCATCTTTCCGGAGGAGTGGTTCGTCAGATAGCGCACCGGGTCCAGTGCCTCCTGGGTGGGGCCAGCGGTGACCAACACCCGCTTCCCGGTCATATCCTTTTCGTGGGCCAAAGCATGGAGGCAGACCTCCAGCAGCTCCTCCGGCTCCGGGAGCTTCCCCTTTCCCACTGCTCCACAGGCCAGACGGCCGGAGGCCGGCTCCACGATTTCCCAGCCGTACCGCCGAAGAATGGCAAGATTGTCCTGGGTCACGGGATTTTCATACATCCTGGTATTCATGGCGGGAGCCGCCGCCTTGGGACAGTCGCAGGCCAGAACGGTGGTAGTCAGCATATCGTCCGCCAGCCCGTGGGCCAGCTTGGCCAGGACGTTGGCGGTGGCGGGAGCGATGAGGACGAAGTCCGCCCGGTCTGCCACGGCGACGTGCTCTACGCTGTGCTGAAAGTTCCGGTCAAAGGTGTCCACCAGGGCCTTGTTGCCGGTAAGCTGCTCAAAGGTGACGGGGGTGACAAACTGGGTGGCGTTTTGGGTCATCAGCACCTGAACGTCTGCGTGCTGCTTCACCAGGGCAGAGGCCAGAGACGCTGCCTTGTAGCAGGCGATGCCCCCAGTGACCCCCAGGACTACGGTTTTGCCGCTTAGCATGAAAAACCCTCCAATGGCATTATTTCACAGGAGCTGCGGCTCATGGCCGCAAGGATATTTTATCGACCCCATTATACCGGAACAGGCCCAAAATTACAATGTGTCCCCTGTTATTTCTAAATCATTATCAAAATTACGAAAAGTCCTTGTGTAAGCAGGAAAGATATGATATACTGTCGCTATCCCGAAAAGAGAGAGGGAATTGATATGAGCTTTTCCGAGGCTATTGTCAGCGCATTTTCTCAATACGCCACCTTTTCCGGCCGCGCCCGCCGCAGCGAGTACTGGTACTTTACCCTCTTCAACTATCTGGCCACCGCCGTTTTGTATGTGGTCGGGCTTGCCCTCCCCATTCTGAGCTGGCTGCCCTTCGTCTACTTCGTTGCCACCGTCGTACCCGGACTGGCCGTCAGCTGGCGTCGGCTCCACGACATTGGGAAATCCGGGGGCTACTATTTCGTGGGCCTCATCCCTTTGATCGGCGAGATCATCCTGCTAGTCTGGTTCTTTACGGACAGTCAGCCTGGGAGCAATAAGTATGGTCCCTGCCCCAAGGAATAGGTCTGGTAAACGCCCATCTCTGAAAAACAGCGAAGCGCCTCCCTGCTGTCAGGCTGCATTGACGCAAACCCCCGGTCCGTAAGAACCGGGGGCGCCGTATTTTCAGAATGATTTTACTGTTTCAGTGTCATTCCGTCCTCCCGCACCGAGAGACGGAAGCAGTTGTGGCCTGCCAGGGCGTGGTCGATCTCGATGGAGTAGTCGATCTCCAGATTTCCCCCGGTGGGAGAGATGGAGGAGCTGAGACGGGAGGTGGCGATGCCCACCTCCAGATTGCCGTAGGGCGTATTGTACAGAGACAGATGTCGTCTCCCCTCCTCGAACACCATCTGGGAGCAGACCGTGCCTGTGCGCAGCAGCGTCACCCTGGGGCCCTGAATCTGAAAGGTGGTGGTGGTCCCCTCCATACCGGTGACCTCGCTCTCCTGGTAGCTCAGCTCGTAGCCGTCCTCATTCTGGGTCAGCTGTCCCGCCGTCATCAGCTGAACGGCGTCGTTGTCCGTCCCCTCATACTCCTGGGCTCCCCGGATGGATATGATAACGTCCTTTGTCATAACAATATCTCCTCAGTACTGTTCAATGTCCACCCGCTCCACCGGCTCGGTCACAGGACGGCCCAAAAAGCGGGAGGCCAGCTCCCGGAAGCCCTGGGCATCGCTGACGTACCAGCGGCAGCGGCCCGCATGGTCGGCAGAGGCCAGGCTGTCATGCTCCGAGAGCCACCAGCCCACCTCGTGGGCGGCCTCCGCCCCGGAATCCACCAGCTGCACCTGTGGACCCATAAACGCCCCGATGACTTCCCGGATCAGCGGATAGTGTGTGCAGCCCAGCACCAGTACATCCACTCCTGCCTCTTTCAACGGGGTCAGGTAGTCCCTGGCCACCGTTTCGATCACCACGTCTCCCGGCTGGGTGCGTCCGTTCTCCACCAGGGGCACGAACAGAGGGCAGGCGGCGGCGTAGATCTCCGTCTGTGGCGCCAAAGCGCGGATGACCCGCTCGTAGGCCCCAGTGGAGATGGTAGCCTGTGGGGCGATCCACCCGCTTTTTCCGTT
>JAJBTD010000111.1 GCA_020861055.1 Clostridiales bacterium
TGACGGCCCGCGCCACCTGCAGAGCAAGCAGCTTAAACGGCAATTGCAATAACTATACGACCATGTGCATTGCTCCTGTCTATTCCATGTTCTTGAAATATCTCGCACCGTACACCTCGTAAATCTCCTGCATCAGCATCACGCCCAAGGTCAGGCCGTAGCGGAAATGCTCCTCCTCCGCATAGAACTGGCTCTCATACATTTCTTCACGAAGCTGTTCCAACTGCTTTTTGTCCGGATCACTCAGCCTGCCGTGCAGTTCCTCGTACATTCGGTTCACGTTTGCCTCTGCCTTCACAAAACGCTCGTCCTGCGACATAATCGCCTCTGCCGGGTAGATGCGCCCATTGTAGAGCAATTCCATAATCATTTTGCTGTCCTCCGTTTCTGTCGGGATTTTATAGCTGTGTGCCTGTTCCAATCCATCCTGCCCTCCTTTGCCTTTCCTGATTCCATTTTATCAGAGATGCGAGATAGCGCAATGATGTCGCCGCAGCTATGTATCGGCATGGGGGATGTTCCCCATGCCTTGACAGTCTGATTTATGAGAGAGAGGCAAGCACCCGCAGGGATTCCTTTTGGGTCGCCCAAATCTCATCCAGCCGTTCCTGCAAGTCCTGAATGTCAGCGGCATAAATGCTGCCGGTGGCATTGGCCTTTTTCGAGTACTGATTGAGGTTATTCGAGCATTTGCGGAGCAGGACGCTGATTTGCCGGGGATAGTCATAATTCATGTTGAGACAATACCCATTCAGCGCCATCTTGCGGAGATAGGCGCTCATACTGCGAACACCTCCGTCCTCCATCTTTTTACGGATGATCTCCAACTCGGACTGGCTGACCCGAAAGTGCAGCATCACGTCCCGGTTTTCGATTTCTGACATCACAGCACCTCCTCGGTGCGCTGGGTGGTATCCCGGCGGGGCGGCGGCACCTGACTGGATTTTTGCTTCAGGTCAGCCAGCACGGAGGGGCGTCCCTCAGAAAGTTCATCAGCCTCCCGTTCGGCAGCGCTGCCACCCTCCATGTTGAGGGCAGCATCCAGCTCGGCCAGCCGTGCGGATTTCTCCGCCAGCTCTGCCTCCTGGGGGAAGGGCTTGCCCACCTCGGCCTGCGTCGCCTCCCGCTGCTGTTCCAGCGTTTCCAGCCGGGTCTGCGCCTGCTCCAGCCTTGCGGGGATGTTGTTCAGCGCATTGTCCAGCCGGATCAGGTTGCCTCTGGCATCGGAGCCGATGGCTACCCGGTGGGTCATACTGCCTTTCAGAGAAATCACGAATTCTTTGTTGAAGCTGTCAAAGGACAGCTCCATCTGGAACCCACGATAACTGCCCAGAGGATAGCCCTCCACGGCATTGGCGGTCTTGCAGACGGCGAGGATGGCCTCGCCAGCATCCGCCTTTTCCGTGTAGGTTCTCCCGGCAACAGTCATACCGGCGAAGCCGTCTTTGGGGTGCGGGTGTGCCGCAACCGTAGCGATGTCCTGCCGGAAGCCCTCGATATTGCTGTGCTGCTGTTCGATCTCCCTGGGGAAGTATTTCAGGAGCTGGTCTTCCAGCCGGTACTGCTTACTGCGGAAGTCCGCTTTCAGCACTTTCAGTCTGGCCACGTCGATGTCCAAGTCCATCTTTTCCTTGATGAGCGGCGACCCTGCGCACAGCGCCTTGATCTCCGCATAGGAGAGAGCCTGCTCGTCCACGTCGTCGCAGGAGCGAACCGGCGACTTGCTGGTCATAATCTGTGAAATGAACTTCTGCTTGTTCTCAAGGGTCTGGTAGAGGTAGGCATCGAAGGTTCCCTCGGTGACGTACTGGAAAACCTGCACTTCTTTGTTCCTGTTGCCCTGGCGGATGATACGCCCATTCCTCTGGGTCATGTCGGCAGGCCGCCAGCCCACATCCAGATGGTGAACGGCCACAAGCCTGTCCTGGACGTTGGTGCCTGCGCCCATCTTTTGGGTAGAGCCGAGTAACACCCGCACCTGGCCGGAGCGCACCTTTGCAAACAGCTCCTTCTTTTTGGCCTCTGTGTCGGCGTCGTGGATAAAGGCGATCTCCTCATGGGGGACGCCCATCGCCTCCAGCTTAGAGCGAATATCATCATAGACATTGAAGGTGCCGTCATTTTTTGGGGTAGACATATCACAGAACAGGAGCTGTGTCAGTCGCCCCGGCGTTCCTTCCTGCCAGATGCGGAACACATTGTTCACACAGGCGTTCAGCTTACTGTTGGGGTCATCAGGTAGCAACGGGTTCATGAGCCGCTGGTCGAGACCGATTTTCCTGCCGTCCGACGTGATGCAAAGCATATTATCCTCTGAGGCATCTACAGCCCCAGCATGGACTTTCGATGCCCGTTCCGACAACGCTGCTACCATCTCTTTCTGAATCTCCGAGGGCTGTACCACCACGGTCTCAAAGTGAGCCTCCGGCACCGGCAAATCGAGCTGGTCGCTGGTCTTAATGTCCGCAACCTCTTTGAACATAGCCATCAATTCTGGCAAATTGAAGAAGCGGGCGAACCGGGTTCGCGCTCTATATCCTGTGCCTTCTGGCGCAAGCTCTATGGCCGTCTGTGTTTCACCAAAGGTTGACGCCCAGGCGTCGAAGTGGGTCAAGCCCTTCTGCTGGAGGGTGCTGTACTGGAGGTAACGCATAACGGTGTACAACTCGGTCATGCTGTTGCTGACTGGGGTGCCGGTGGCAAACACCACGCCCCGCCCGCCGGTGATCTCGTCCATATAGCGGCATTTCATATACA
>JAJBTD010000086.1 GCA_020861055.1 Clostridiales bacterium
GCCCTGGGGGGCGACCTGGGCTGCGGCGGAGGTCCTACCCTGGTGAGCCTGCTCTCCAGCGCCGCCGGAGATCTGAACACCGGCCTGCTGGCGGGGGTGATTTTCCCTGTCGTTTTGATTGTCGGTCTGCTGCTGGTACGGCGGACGGAGACGGTGAAGTGAAAAAAAGAAAACAGGAAACCTTTACCGTGGGCAGCCGAAAAGGTTTCCTGTAACTTTTTGTAATTGCAATTTCTTACAGAACCATTACAATATCATTTGACAGTATTTGGCACCGATCTGCGGTGAAAGGAGGTGCGCCCCATGGTCAGGCGTTCTACGGCGATTTTGCTGTCCGTTCTGTTTCTCGTCCTCGGCCTGGCCGGAGGATTTGCCGTCAGCCGGGCGCTCTCTCCCAGGAGCGCCGCCATTCTCCGGACCTCTCTGGCCTCTGAACAGGAGGAGGGGGACGCGGCCTCCCTGGTATCCTGCGCCATAGAGACGGCTGAGGTCATTCAAAGCGGCGACTATGAGACGCTGGCGGAGTATGTTCACCCGGAGAAGGGAGTCACCTTTACCCCCAATACCACGGTGGACACCGCCTCCAACCTGACCTTTTTGCCGGACGAGCTGATTCAGGCGTGCGGCTCGGATACCGCCTACCTCTGGGGCACCAGCACCGACACCGCCGCCCCCATCAATCTGACGGTGGCGGACTACTTCGCCGTCTACGTCTGGGAGCGGGACTATCTGGCCTCCCTCCGCATCAGCGTGGACAGCAGCCAGGTGGCGGGCAACGGCCTGGAAAACGTTTCGGAGATGTACCCGGACGCCCGGTATGTGGAATTTTACGCCACCGACGGGGAGAGCAACTGGTCCACCCTCAAGCTGGTCTTTGAGTGGGACAGCGGCGCCTGGTATCTGGTGGGCGTCGTCCACAGCGGCTGGGTGGAGTAAGAGAAGAGAGGGAGACGGCGATGGAATCACTGACCCAAATGCTCCGGCGCTATCAGCGAAAACCGGAGCAGGCTCTGGCGGCCCGTATCGTATCCGAGCTGGCCGGGAGCGAGATCTATGTCCCCGTCCAGGCGGCCCCCAACGGCCAGGGAGTCCGTCCGGACACCATCCCCGGCCCGGACAGCGCCGTCCTGTTCCCGGCCTTTTCCGCCCAGACCCAGATCGCCAACGAGTACGGGGCGCGGTTCGCCTTCCTGCACCTGGCGTTTCCCGCCTACGCCGCCGCCTGCCTGGAGGACCCCAGGTGCGGCGGGGTGGTGATAGACCCCTTTACGGCGAAGTTTTTCCTCCCCCCGGAGGTCCTCCGGGAGCTGGCCGAAGGAACGGAAACCGCCCGGTGAGAACGGCTTTTTCCCCAATTCAGCGGGGAAAAGTCCGCCTCATTCCCGGATTTTTCACAAAAAAGGTTCCGGCACTTGTGTTTTTGGCTGGATGCTGTTATATTATTTTCAGCCGTCCGCGCTGCATGGGCGGCTGAGCTGAAAAAATATGGCGTAGAGCAGGGAGACGGCAACGGGGCCGTCCCGCCCCTCTGCGTTCTTTGTTTGGAGGAATCCCCATGATCAACGTACTCAACTCCGGCGCATACTTTACCGGCGGCACCTTCGTTCCTCTCAGCGAGGGGGCGGAGCTGTTCCCCGTGGAGGAGGCCAAGAAGAAGACCATCTCCTACGGCATCCTCAGCAGCCACAACACCTCCCCGGACATGGGGGAGCTGAAGATCAAATTCGACGCCATGGCCTCCCATGACATCACCTATGTGGGCATTATCCAGACCGCCCGGGCCTCCGGGCTGGAGCGGTTCCCCCTGCCCTATGTGCTGACCAACTGCCACAACTCCCTGTGCGCTGTGGGCGGCACCATCAACGAGGACGACCATGTGTTCGGCCTCTCCGCCGCCAAAAAGTACGGTGGCGAGTTCGTCCCCGCCCATCAGGCGGTCATCCACTCCTATATGCGGGAGCGGTACGCAGGCAGCGGAAAGATGATCCTCGGCTCCGACTCCCACACCCGCTACGGCGCCTTCGGCACCATGGCCATCGGCGAGGGCGGCCCGGAGCTGGTCAAGCAGCTGCTGAACAAGACCTATGACATCTCCTATCCCCGTGTGGTGGCCGTCTATCTCACCGGCGCGCCCCGGCCGGGAGTGGGCCCCCAGGACGTGGCCCTGGCCATTATCGGCAAGACCTTCACCAAGGGCGTGGTGAAAAACGCCGTCATGGAGTTCTTTGGCCCCGGCGTGGCCAACCTCTCCATGGACTACCGCTGCGGCATCGACGTGATGACCACCGAGACCTCCTGCCTCTCCTCCGTCTGGGCCACCGACGAGACCACCCGGGACTATCTCACCCTCCTGGGCCGGGGCGGGGACTACCGCCGCCTGATGCCGGGCGAGGGCGCCTATTACGACGACGTGATCTTGGTGGACCTGAGCCTGGTGGAGCCGATGATCGCCCTGCCCTTCCACCCCTCCAACGCCTACACCATCAAGCAGTTCAAGGCCAACATGACCGACATCCTGGCGGAGACGGAGGAGACCGCCCGCCGTCAGCTGGGAATGGACAAGGTGCCCTCTCTGCTGAAGAAGGTGAAGAACGGGAAATTCTATGTCGATCAGGCGGTCATCGCCGGCTGCTCCGGCGGCACCTATCAGAACCTGCTTCGGGCCTCGGAGATTTTGAAGGGCAGCTCCATCGGCAGCCCGTCATTCTGGCTCTCCTGCGACCCCTGCTACATCGCCCTTTTCCAGGAG
>JAJBTD010000164.1 GCA_020861055.1 Clostridiales bacterium
ATTCGGCGCAGATAACCATTCGGCTGGCCCCCCGGCGGTTGAGCAGCAAAATCGAATGCTCTCCCCGGCGGAGGTGCTCTGTCAGCTCATCCCGCAGCACGCCGCCGATGGGTGAGTCGTTTCCCCTCCGCAGATCCTCCCGTGTGTCCGAGAGAAGCACTCTTGGCAGCGCCCGGCCATTGTATCGCTGGCTGAGATGGAACAGATGATATTTCCCCGTCTGGGCGAGATACATGCTCTCCACCGACGGGGTAGCGGAGCCAAGCAGCAGCAGGGCGTTCTGCTGGGTGCAGCGGAACTTTGCCACCTCCGCAGCATGATATCGGGGGAGATTTTCCGATTTATAACTGGCCTCCTGCTCTTCATCCAGGATGATAAGGCCGATATTTTTCAAAGGCGCAAAAATCGCCGAGCGGGTACCGATGACCACGCTGGCCTCGCCCCTTTTGGCTCGCTTCCACTCGTCATACCGCTCTCCGGCGGAGAGGGAGCTGTGCAGTACCGCCACCCGGTCTCCAAACTGGGCGATGAACTGGCGCATCATCTGAGGCGTCAGGCCGATCTCCGGCACCAGCACCAGGGCGGTGCGCCCCATCTGTAATGTCCGATGAATCAGGCGGATATAGACAGAGGTCTTGCCTGAGCCGGTGACGCCGTAGAGCAGACCGCAGGCGGGCTTTTCCTCTTCCAGCAGGGCGGACAGTCCTTCATAGGCGACCTGCTGCTCCGTGGTCAGCTCCGGCGGCTCCTGATGGGGCGCAGAATCCGACTCCGGCCGACGAAAGATCTCCCGCTGAAAGAGGGTGACAAGGCCGGATTTTTCCAGCTCCTTCAAGGTGCGGCGGCTGGTGCCGGTAAAGTAGGCCACGTCCTTGACGGAGGCTGTCCCCACGCTACACAGCAGCTCTATCACCGCCTTCCGGGCTTTGGAGCGGCTTTTGGAGACTGCGTCTCTGGCCGCATCCTGAGGGACGGCCAGCATGGCGACCTCCTCGCTCTTATCCCCCACACCCCGCTGCGCGCTGGTTTCCAGCTGCAAAACCCCATTCTCAACCAGGCGGTGCAGCGCCTTGGACGGGTCGGTCTGCCCAAAGGCCTCCCGGAGCGTTTTGCGCTGGATACTCCCCCCCGCGCCGGAGATCAGGGTCAGCACCCGCCTTTCCAGCTCGGTGCAGTGGTGCTCCTCCTGCCAGGCGCCGGGGTCGATATTGGGAGCCAGCCGATAGCGGTCCTGGAGGTCATAGTAAAGCCCGGCAGGGAGCATGGCCTTGACCGCGTCGTAGACAGTGCAAAAGTACCGCTCCCGCATCCACAGGGCCAGACGGATGCCGTCAGCATCCACCACCGGCTTCTCATCCAAGATGACGCTGAGCCATTTCAGCTGCATCTCCGGCTGCTCCCGAACCAAATTGAGAATCAGCCCCTCAGACCGGCGGTTCCCCTTTCCAAAGGGGACAATAACACGCATGCCCGGCTGCAAAGCCTGCGAAAAATCGTCCGGGACGAGATAGGTATAAGGTTTGTCGATGGCATAGGTGGCGGCAGCCACTGCCACCCGACAGCATAATACCGGTTCTAAAACGCTCATCCCCTTTCCGGCATGGAACAAGGCGCAAGGCAAGGGACGTCAGAGGCACACAGTCCCCAACGCCTCTTGCCCTGCAAATCGGTCTTGGTATCCGGCGCTCACGCCTCAGGCGCCACTGGCCGGCTGGCCGGTCGCTCGATAAGGCCCGCCCGGGCCTCGTTGAGTGCGATGGTCACCTGCTTCTCCGTCAGCGGCTCCTCGTTGGTCTCAGTGGAGGCGATCTCTCTGGCGCGATGGGCCACCAGGTTGACCAGCTCATACCGGCTGTTGATATCGTTCTTCATCAGCTCATTCATAGGGTAGAGAATCATAAGACAATATCCTCCTTAATCATATCCAGTCGGGCGGAGACCCGACAATCCTGCGCCTTCAAAATAGAGAGTACCTCTTCTGCCGCTTGGGGCACCTTGTCGTTGACCACCAGGAAATCATAGGAGGGAATCTCCTGATACTCCTCTCTGGCCCGCTGAAGCCGTCCCTGGATGACCTCCTCGCTCTCGCTCTGGCGGCCGTGGAGCCGACGGGAAAGCTCTCCAAAGGAGGGGGGGATGACAAAAATCAACGTGGCCTCCGGGCAAAGCAGCCGCACCTGAGCGCCGCCCTGAACCTCAATATCCAGCAACACGTCCCGGCCCGCGCGGATCAGCTCCTCTACATCGGCCCGTGATGTGCCGTAATAGTGGCCCTGGTAGCAGGCGTACTCCAGAAATTCCCCCGCCTCGATCATGCGGAAAAAGGTCTCCTCACTCACGAAATGATAGTGGACATGGTTTTCTTCTCCCTCACGCGGCTTGCGGGTCGTATAGGAAATGGAGAAGGTGAGGCTTTTCCGCTGGGTGCGCACCTCTGAGATAACGGTGCTCTTCCCTACGCCGGACGGCCCGGAGACAACGACGATCTGGCCCTTTCTAGTTCTGGTATTCATCCTCTTCCTCCTTACCCGGCTCACGCCCCTCCAGTCGTCCTGCGATGACCTCCGGCGTCAGCGCAGAGAGGATTACATGGCCAGTGTCTGCGATCAAAACGGACTTGGTTTTTCGCCCATAGGTTGCGTCGATGAGGACGCCCTGTTCCCGTGACTCCTGAACAATTCGCTTAAGAGGCGGAGCGTCCGGGCTGACTATTGCTACGAGAGGGTTTCGGGAGAC
>JAJBTD010000037.1 GCA_020861055.1 Clostridiales bacterium
CGTCGTTCTGCCGCGCCTACTTTAGCGAATTTACGGTCATGGACCGGGTAAAGCACATCTGCGGCACCATTTTCAAGGATATCTGGGTTGTGTTCGCCATAAACATTCTGCTGCTTGCGGAAGGTGCGCTGGATCATATCAGCCTCTGGGCGGTTCCCACAAACTGGTATACCGGCTGGTTTCTGGTTTTCAATCTCGTTTTTACGCTTTTCTATAGCGTTCTGTTCAGCTCTGTACTGCGGCGCGTATATTTCCGCATCCGCCACGGAGAGATGATACAGACCGTCGGGACCATCGGTCTGGTCCTTCTCTCTCTGTTCCTGAGCTATGTTTTTCAGGACGCCTTCGCCAAAATCCCCGCCTTCCTGGCAGCGCTTTTCTCCGGCGGATACATCCTGTGCTATCTCCTGGCGACAGGAATCTCCAACTACCGCAAAACGGGACACCTGTTTGATCCGGAGATGCAGCGCCGCCTGAAAGCGAAGCGTGAAGAGAAGCAGGCCCGGAGAGAGTCCGAATTTGTCGATCAGATGGCGGAAATCTACTTTGGGAAAAATGAAACGAGGCGGCGAAAGGGTCAGTCGGAGCTTTCCAGAGAGCAGTATATGGAACAGTTTCAAAAGGAAAACCGTCGGGGTAATCTGTACCGTATCATACTCATTCTGGTCGTGCTGGCACTGTTTGGAGTACAGTGGGTGACCTGGAGCTGGTGGAGCGCCTTTCTTGCCGATTTTACCTTCGTAGTCGATCTGTTTGCCCTCCTGTTTATCTGGCTGCTGTTCTTTTCACCGTATGTTTACCGGACGCGCTGGAGCGTAGAAGAGAAATGCAGACAGAAGCAGATGGATCTTGTGACCTACGCCGGATGGCTTCGGGCAAGCGTGCAGGAAGTGGACGGAGAATAGAAGAAAGAGTCAACAGCGGCGCCGCGAAATGCAGCGTCGCTGTTGTTATTTGTGGATTCTATCACTCCTATTTTGGCCAGGCTGCATCCAGGCAGGCAGAGGACAAAAAGGAGTTCCCTGAAGACAGCCCTTGCCGTCGGATACGGTGCGGCCGGAGCAGTTACTGGGCAGGCGTTTGCCCGCTCTTTTTCTGTCCTGCCAGAAACCAGCCCGCCGTCAGGGCGGTCAGCGGCGCGGCCAGCACCAGACCGAAGGAGCCCACCAGGGTGTAGACGATCTCCGAGGTGACATACTTGTAGTTGAGCATATTGATGAGGGGCGTCCCCTGGGCCATGAACACCATCAGCAGGGCGATATAGCCCCCGGAGTAGGCCAGCAGCAGCGTGGTGGTCATGGTGCCCATGGCGGCTCTGCCCACCTGGATGCCGGAGCGGGCTGCCTCCCACCGGGACAGATCGGGCCGTTTCTGCACCACCTCGTTGACGGCGGCGGTGATGTCCACCGTCAAATCCATCAGCGCGCCGGAGGAGCCCACAAAGATACTCGCCATAAAAATGCGGGTCAGATCCAGCTCCTCATAGCCGCTGTAGAGCAGCGTCTCAGAGAAGGACATCACCGCTCCCTGAATCTTGAAGGAGCTGGTACACACCACCCCCAGCACGCAGGTCAGGGCGACCCCCGCAAAGGCACCGCTGACGGCGGCCAGGCACCGGCGGTCAAAGCCGAACACCAGGGCGATGATCATCAGCGTCAGCCCAATGGTGATGGCGCCGCCGATGAGGATGGGGTCCATCCCCTTGAGGCAGCAGGGCACCAGCACCTTCCAGATGGCCAGCACGGACAACACAAAGGACAGGATGGCCCGTACCCCCGTCCACCCGGCAAACAGCACCAGGAACAGGAAAAAAGCGGCCAGCAGCAGGAGCTCCAGGTCCAGCCGATAGTGGTCGATCATGCTGACCGACGCCACCTCGTCTCCGTCCAGGCTGACCAGCACCAGCGCCCGGTCGCCCTCCTCATAGATTTTGTCCTGCTCCAGGGAGCCGTTGAGCAGGTTGGACGCCCAATAGGTCTCCCCCTTGTGGCTGCCGCCCAGCAGCGTCACCTGGCAGCTCTGGTCGCCGGACTGCACCAGTCCGGTATTGATGACCGTGGAGTTATCCACCGCCACCACCCGGGCCGCCACCCGTTCGCCGCCATCCCGGTAGGCCGCGCCTGCCTCCTCGAAGCCGGTGGGGATCAGTGCCAGGATGACGATCAGCACCACGCACACAACGATGGAAGCCCAGGTCTGTTTCTGTTTCCATTTTGACATAGCTTGCTACCTTTCTGCGTTGTGAAAAAGAGGGCTGCGGCCCCCCTGGAAAGCCCGCCGCTTGGCGCAGCGGAAGCTGTATCTCCCAGGACGGTGGCCGCAGCCGGTGAATGGAGTATGTGTGTTTTGCCACTCAGGTCAGGTCGGTGAGGCCCAGCAGGTCGATGAGCTTGTCGTGGATGTCGGTGTTGTCGTAGGAGCCGGCGAAGACCTCGGCGCCGACGCCCTGGGCGAACACTGCCGCAGGCAGGCCGGTGTGGGCGTAGGAGGAGAAGTTGATGCCGGACTTGTTGTTCAGCAGGTGGGTCACGGTGACGGAGAAGGGCGTGTAGGTGCCGTAGCTGATGTACTCGCCCTCCGTCTGGACGGTGTTGCCCTCGGTGTCGGTGGCGTATCCCTGCATGGTCAGCTCATAGGCCTCCTCCAGCTGCTCCACCTCGTAGTCGGTCAGCACCAGAGTCTCGTTGTCGTCCTCCGTGGCGTTCTCCGGGAGGATCAGGCCGAACAGCTCCTCCACATCCGCCATGGCGGTGGTAAAGTCGGTGCCGTTTTCAATGTAGCCCTCCACATAGTCGGAGTCGTACTTGGCGAAGGAGATGGCCTGGTCCTGGATGTTGTCCAGATAGGTGTCATAGTCCGTGCCCGCGAAGCCGATGGACAGGCCGCCAGTCTCATGGTCGCCGGTGACGATGATCAGCGTCTCATCCGGGTGCTCCTCGGCGAAGTCGATGGCTACCTGCACCGCGTCGGCCAGGGCCAGTACGTCCTGTACCACGGTGCCTGCATCATTAGCGTGGCAGGCCCAGTCGATCTTGCCGCCTTCGCACATCAGGAAGAAGCCGTTGTCGTTTTCCAGCACCTCGATGCCCTTGGAGACATAGTCCGCCAGGGACCACTCATCCTCTGTCCGGTCGATCTCATAGCTCAGGGAGTCGCTGTCCGCCAGGTTTTCGGTGACGATGATGGTCTTGCCGTCCGCAGCAGTGACCTTCTCGGCCTCTGCCTGGGTGCGCACCACATTGTAGCCCGCTTCCGCTGCCAGCTCATACAGGTCGGGCTGGTCGCCGTCTGTGCCAGTGGGTCGGAGCAGACCGCCGCCTGCGAAGTAGTCATAGCCGCTGTCGATCAGCTCCAGGCCGATCTCATAGTAATTGTTCCGGCTGGCCTGATGCGCATAGAATGCCGCAGGAGTGGCGTGGTTCAGGTTGACGGAGGAGATAACGCCGATCTTGTAATCCGTCTCATCCCGGAGCTGCTCGGCAATGGTGGTGAAGCTGACGGTCTTGGTCTCGTCCATATTGATGACGCCGCTGTAGGTCTTAAAGCCGGAGGCGATGGACGTGGCGGTGGAGGCGGAGTCCGGGCAGAAGGAGCTGGAGTCATAGGTGGTGGCGCTGCCGGAATAGTCGAAGGCCATGAAGTTCAGCGCCACGTTGCCGTCCAGAATGTCGTCGCTGCTGTCGTCCTCCAGCGCGCCCAGATAGGACGAAGCCAGCTGGAACTGAGAGTAGGTCATGCCGTCGCCGATGAACAGGAACACATACTTGGGGGTGACGGTAGTCGTATCTGCCAGTTCCACAGTGTCAACAGTGGCGTCGGTGGCGTTGCTGTCGTCGGCGATATCCGCGGTGGATGTCTCCTCTGCGCTCTCCGTCTCAGAGGCGGTCTGGGTAGTGCTGTCGCTGCTGCTGTCGTTGTCGCTAGCGTTCGTACTTCCGCAGCCAGTCAGGGCCGTGACCATCAGCGCAGCCGCCATCATCAGGGCGATCAGCTTTTTCCATGTGTTGGTTGCTTTCATAGGTTTTCGTTCCTCCCAATCATCTTATCATTGTTTCAGAATTCAGTTTATGTAAACCAGAGTGATTCCGCCTCACAGCGTCGCTCCGGAGAATTGGCGCCGGCAGCGCCCTGCCGTCTCCTGTTTCCCATTATAGCGGCGGGGTGTAAAGTCTAAAACCACAGGGCGGTAAAGTTTCAGTTATTTTTCAGAAAGATTCTTCTCTCTGTCAAATTCGTTTCCGTTTCCTACTGTTTTATCCTGTTTTTCATTATTTTGTGAAAAAAGCCTGCGTCCTCTTTGAAAAGGACGCAAGCCTCTTTCGCTTGAATGTAAAGGAATGGTTTTCTCTGTGTTGTCCTACGGCGTCGGCGGATTATTTGCTCTCCGCCCCGATGAAGTAGGTGAAGCACATCTGATTGGAGGCCACCTCGGCCAGGTTCACGCAGCTGTTGCCCATGCGGTCAATGCAGTGCAGAATCTGCATAAAGGGAACAGACAGCTCCTTCTTGCAGATGCCCTTGTTTACCCGCTGCATATGCTCCTTCCGCATTTTAATGTCCAGATCCAGCACGGTTTCCTTCTGCTCCAGACTGCGCTGCAGCGGCTCCAGGGAGCCGCTGGCCAGGGCGGTCATGGCGTCGGCGTACATCCCCTCGATATAGGTCAGGCTCTTTTCCAGGTCGTCCATGGCCTCCCTGGAGTAGTTGTACTTCTTCTCCTTCCGCTCCTGCATAGAGCCACCCAGCTCCACAGCCAGGCCGCCCATCCGCTCCACATCGCTGAGAACGTACAGCAGCTGGGCCGTCTGGGACGCCTGCTGTTCCGTCAGCACTCCGGCGGAGAACAGCTCCGCCAGATATTCATTGATCTCTACATGGAGGGCATCCAGCGCCTCGCCGTAGGTCCCGACATCCTGGAGAATTTTGGTGCTGCCGCTCCCGACGGACTCCTTCACGTCCAGCAGCATGGTCTTTACCATCTCACTGCAATGGAGTACCTCCTGAGCCACCAGGCGGAGAGCCGCCGCAGGCTGGTTCAGGATGTTCTTGTCCAGATAGCAGGGCTTGGACAGATCGGCCAGTTCCTCCTTGCCATCCGGGATGATCTTTGTGACGATCTTCACCATCACGCCCAGCAGGAAGATCCAGATGATCGTCATGGTCAGGTTGAAGATGGTGTGGGCGTTGGCGATCTGGCGGGAGATGACCTCCACCTCGATCCCCTGGGGGGAGATGTACTGGATAAATGCCGCATAGGGCTTTACGAACCAGATGAACAGCAGGGCGCCGGAGATGTTGAAAATGCTATGGGCCACTGCCGTCCGCTTGGCGTCTCTGGACTGGCCCACGCTGGCCAGCAGGGCGGTGATGGTGGTACCGATGTTGTCGCCCAGCAAGATGGGGATGGCCCCCGCCAGGCCCAGGATGCTGGTCACGCCGTCGGGACCGGCCTGGGAGGCGAAGTTTTGCAGCACGGCGATGGTGGCACTGCTGCTCTGGACCACCAGGGTCATCAGGGTGCCTACCGCCACCCCCAGCACCGGGATGTCCGCCACCTGGGCGATCATATCGGTAAACACCGGGCTGGAGGCCAGTGGCTTCATCACGTCGCCCATGGTCTCGATGCCCAGAAACAGCAGACCGAAGGCGAACACCGTCCGGCCGATGTTCTTCACCTTCTCGTTCTTGCTGATGAAGGACACGAGGAAGCCTGCGAATATGAACACATAGATATAGTCCGTGATCTTAAAGGCGATGATCTGTGCGGTGATAGTGGTGCCGATGTTGGCGCCGAAGATGATGGAGATGGCCTGGGGCAGCGTCATCAGCCCCGCGCTGACAAAGCCGATGGCCATGACGGTGGTGGCGCTGCTGCTCTGCAGCACCGCCGTCACCAGCGCGCCGGCCACCACGCCCATGAGCCGGTTCCGGGTCAGCAGGCCCAAAATCTGCTTCATCCGCTCTCCCGCCGCTTTCTGGAGGCACTCGCTCATCATGTTCATGCCGTAAATGAAGATGGCCAGTCCGCCGAACAGGCCAAAAACAATTTGTAATGTGTCGCTCATCTCAGTCTTCCCTTTCTGTATTGATGGTGTTCCAGTCCGCAACCGCCCCGGTAAAGAGGCCGTACAGCTCCTCCAGCGTGACGGCATCCAGCGGATTCTCCCCGTTGACGATGACAGCGATGCCGTCCTCTGCTATGGTCTCATAATTCAGCAGCTCCGCCTCGTAGTCCTTCAACTCACGGGAGGTTGCGCCAAAGTCGCATTTGCCCTGCATGGCGTCGTTCAGGCCAGTGGTGGAGTCGGAGGCCGTCACCTCTACTGTGGCGTTGGGGTTCAGCGTCATGTACTCCGTCGCCAGCGCCTCCAGCAGCGGGGCGGCGGAGGTGGAGCCATGGATGGTGATGGTGCCGGACGGCTTCCCGGAGAGAAAGGTGGTGGCGTCCGCCACCGTCACATAGGACTGACCCACAATGGCCTGCCCCTTGCCCAGCACATAGGTCAGAAAGTCCTGCTCCAGCTCGCTGAGGCTGCCGCTCCAGGCCAGACAGAAGGGCCTGCTCAGGGGATATCTGCCCTTTTTCACATTGTCCAACGTGGCCTCCACACCGTCCACCGCCAGGGCCTTCGCCCCGTCCAGGGCGTCCAGCGCACCCATGGAGACATAGCCCACTGCCGACGGGTCAGCCTCCACGGCGTCGATCACCGCCGCCCCATCCGTGACCACCAGGGCCGTGTCCACGGTGGCGTCGGTGCTTTCGCCGTCCGTGCTCTCGTCAAAGCCCACCAGCTCCGCAAAGGCGCTCCGGGTGCCGGAGCCCTCCTCTCTGGAAATCACCTGTACCCCGCCCAGATCGTTCAGGCCGTCCACCGCCGCGAGGCTCTGTCCCGCCGCTCCGCAGCCGCTCAGCGTCAGCGCCACGGCCAGGAGCAGCGGAAGGATTCGCTTTCTTTTCCGCATGAAGTTCTCTACCTCTCTTTTTTCGACCGATTTCAGTCGTTCTTGTTCCCAGCAGAAAGGCTGTACAGTTTTATTGTACCGTCCCCATGTAAGATGTGAAATCAGGCGTCGGTAAAGTTCCGGTAAAATGCGGCAGGATTCGAGCGGTGCTCCGTTCCACGCTGCGGAGAAAGGGCAGAAAAAGCCCGTTCGTTCCGCTCTCGTAAGAGTGAAAACAAATAGACTGCATACCGCCAATGCCGGCCCCAGCAGCAGACGCCGCCTCCACAGGGGCTTTCCCCCGATGGAACTGTCCGACGCGGAGGGTCTGCGGCGACCGGTTTTCAAAAAAATATTCTGAACTATTGCAAAAGCCTGTTGAAAAAGCTTGCCTTGTGAAAAAACCTCTGATAAGATATGGTCAGGGAACAGAGCGGACTGCCGTTGCAGCTATGCTGGTCGGCAGAGCGTCGCTTCGCAAAAAGGAGAGAGGAAAAATGTTCAGCAGCATGTATTTTTACCTGATGGTCGTGGTGATCGTGTTCGCACTGGGCGATCTGGTCGCACACTTTACGAAGGGCCGACTGTCCGGCATGATGATCGTCATGCTGATCTTTCTGGTGGGATTTCTGGCGGGAGTCTTTCCGGCGGATATCATCGACCAGGCGGGGCTAACGGACCTGGCAAGTCTGGCCATTGCCATGGTGCTCTTTAACATGGGGACGACTATTAACGTCCGGCAGCTGATTCAGGAGTGGAAAACGGTTCTGATGGCGGCGATCTGCATGGTGACCTCCTGTCTCCTGCTGCTGGTCGCAGCGCCGATCATCGGGCTGGACACCGTCCTGGTGGGGATGCCCGTCATCAACGGCGGGGCCATGGCGACCTCGCTGATGACCGCTGCGGCGACGGAAAAGGGACTGACCACTGCAGCCGCCCTCTGCGCGGTGATCTATTCGGTGCAGAAGCTGGTGGGCGCGCCCATCGCCTCCGCCATGGGGCTGAAATATGCCAAAAAGCTGGCGGCGGACTTTCGCACCGACCCGGAGGGAAAGCTGGCGGCGCTGAAAGCAAAGCAGAGCAGCGTCTCTTCTGAAAAGGTCCCCTTCTATGAAAAACACAAGGCGCTGTACACGGCGAATCTGGATATTGCTATCGTCTGTATAGGCGGCTGGCTGGCCAGAAGTCTCGGCGGCGTGACCCCCGTCAACTATGCGGTGTGGGCGCTGATTCTGGGTTCTCTGTCCGGAATTGGCGGCTTTGTGCCGCCGAAGCCGCTGCAGCGGGGCTCCTCCTACGGGATTTTGATGATCGCGATTTACGGCTCCATCATTCCCTCTCTGGCGACGGTCTCCCTGTCCGACCTGGGCTCCATGGCGTTTCAGACCATCCTGCTCTTTGTGCTGGCGATTGCGGGCGTGATATTGGTCAGCTATGTGCTGCCCATTGGCAAGCTGCTGGTGGGAGACAAAGACCTGGCCATGGGCATCGGCGTGGAGCAGTTCCTGGGCTTTCCCAGTAACGTGGTCATCTGCCAGGAGGTAGCGGAAGCCGTTGGCGAGACGCCGGAGGAAAAAACGTATATTGAGGATACGCTGAACGTGCCCTATGTGGTGGGCGGCATTACGGTAGTGACCATCCTGTCTGTCCTGATGGCAGGATTTGTGATCGGGCTGCTGTGAGCGGAAGCGTCAGAGGAGAGGTAGATTTACGATGCAGGAGCAGCAATTTGATATCCAGGCAATCTGCGATTATATCGACTCCAGGGAGGCTTCCATGACCCAGCTGTGGGAGCAGATGGTGCGCATTGAGAGCCCGTCCGCCAACCGGGCGGAGGTAAACCGCCTGGCGGCGCACCTGGACACCTATCTGGACGCCATGGGTCTGTGGCGGAAAAAAGTCGCCTTCGAGGAGGCTGGTTCCAGTCTGGTGGCACAGACGGAGGCGGGAACTCTCCCCCCCGTGGCGCTGATGGCACACATGGACACGGTGCATCCGGTGGGCCGTTTCGGAAACAACGCCTTTCGCCGCGACGGAGACAACATTTACGGTCCGGGCGTATACGACTGCAAGGGCGGCATCGCCGTGGCAATTCTGGTCATTTCCACATTGCAGCGCTTTGGCTGTCGCAAGAGACAGCTTCGCCTGGTTTTGAGCGGCGATGAGGAGGTCGCCCACGCCCTTTCCAAAGGGGGCGGCTGCCAGGTCTATGCAGACGCCGTTTCCGGTTGCGCGGCGGCCTTCAACTGCGAGAGCGGTCTGCTGAATGGAGACGTAATCTATCGCCGCAAGGGCGGCGGGATTGTGACCATCACAGTTCACGGCGTCTCCGCCCACGCAGGACGGGAGCCGGAGAAGGGCGCCAGCGCCATCCGGGAGGCAGCCCGCAAGATCCTGAAAATCGAAGAACTGTCCGATCCAAACAGGGCGCTGTATAACTGCGGCATCGTGAAGGGCGGCACCACCAGCAACGCCATTCCGGACCTGTGTGAGTTCTCCGTGGGGCTTCGCTTCCCCACCAACCAGGACCTGGAGGATGCGCTGAAGGCGTTGCAGGCGATCTGCGACGACAACGCAGATCCCCGCATTCACGCAGAGATGGAGATGAAAACCGTATTCAAGGCCATGGAGCCGGTAGCGGGTACAGAGCAGCTGCTGCGTCTGTATCAGGACGCCTGTGCGCAGTTGGGATTTTCCCGGCCTCAGCCGGTATACTCCGGCGGCTGCTCGGACGCCGCCTATGTCACGATGCTGGGGATTCCGGTCCTCTGCGGCGTGGGCGTGCGGGGCGACGCCAGCCACACTGTCAACGAGTATGCCGTGGCGTCGTCTCTGACAGAGCAGGCGAAGAAAATCGTACTGACGATTCTGAGCATGCCGGACGATTTCCACGGGGAAAACGCACCCGAATAACCGGCGCAAAGGGTATGGTCAAAACCGCCCTGACAATTGATCTGGAGGGATGATAATGGACGCAGCAGGAAGCCTGGAACGGCTGAAAGAGGGCAATCAGCGATATTTGCTCGCAAAAAATGAAATCGGGGACATCTCAGAGGATATCCGCCGCTATACGGCGGAGCACGGACAGCACCCCTTTGCAATTGTGATTGCCTGCTCCGACTCAAGAGAGATTCCGGAGGCGATTTTTTCCTGCGGAATCGGAGATCTGTTTGTGATTCGTGTTGCCGGAAACGTGGTCGACAGCAGCGTTCTCGGCAGTGTGGAATACGCTGCCGCACATTTGGGCTGTCAGCTGGTCGTTGTCCTGGGGCACACCAAATGCGGCGCGGTGGCTGCGACGATTGCCGGAGGCGCAGGGGGCTATACAAAAGCCATCACGGACCAGATCGCTCAGGCGATCCAGTCTGAAACCAACAGCGGCAAGGCAAGCTGCCTGAACGCAGAGCACACCGCAGTGGCAATTCGGAACGCGTTCCGTGGGAACAGCGAAATGGCCTCTGTCCAGGTAACAAGCGCATTGTATGATGTGCGCACAGGCAAGGTCACGTTTTTCAGCGACAAGACAGCCGCCGTACACCCGTGAGTCCATTGATTTTAGTTTGGCAGTCTCCGCTTGAAGTCCCCTGAAACCGTGTGGTTTCAGGGGGGGCTTCGTTTTCTGCCTAGAGCTCGTGTAGAGGGCCTCCCTACAACAGGCGCAGCCCCTCTGGCGGAATCCGCCAGAGGGGCTGTAGATTTAACAAGAAGGATGCGTTTGTCTGGGCATGCGTGACGGCACATCGGGAGACTGACGGTCGCCTCCCGCTTTTGTTATTGCCAGAGGTCGTTCAGCCAGCTCTCCAGAGCCTGCATATTCTGTTCTGTATAGAAACGGTTGTCAGCGTGCTGATAGGTACTCATGAGCTGGTAGTTCACCTGGTCCTCCCCCAGCAGCTCTGCGGCGGTGTCCGCCAGGCGCTGGGACTGGAGGTTCGGGATGGTGATGTCAAAGGAGCCGTGGCGGATGTAAATGTGCATTCCCGCCAACTCCTCCTGGTTTTCCGCCAGGTAGGTCAGAGGGGACAGCGCTGTCTCCTGCTCGTCGGTCAGGGTGCCGATGGCCTGGCCCACCCACAGGCTCTCCATGGAGTCTGCGGCGGCGGTGGTGCCATCAGAGGAGGTGCCAATGATTCTCCGGATGAGCAGGGGCAGGCCCAGCGTCTCATAGTCCTCGTCCATGGTGAAGAACTCCATGGGGCCGTAGTACTCCGCCAGGGCGTATACCGAGGCGGACACGCCGGGGTTCTCCTCCTCGCCCACGAAGGACACGTCGCAGAACTCGTCGTCGTTGCTCAGTGCGGCCATGGTGGCCAGATAGGCCCCGGCGGACTCGCCCCAGATGACGAACCGGTCAGCATCCAGCCCGTAGGCGTCCGCATTGGCCCGGAGGTAACGGATGGCGGCCTTCACGTCGCAGATGGCGGCGGGATAGGTGGCCTCCCCGGACAGGCGGTAGTTGATGGAGGCGCAGGCATAGCCGTGCTCCCGGAAGTATTCGTACATATACCGGACCTGGGTGCTGGTACAGTCGTTTTCGATGAACCCACCGCCGTGCACCAGGATGAGCAGAGGGGTATCCTCCCCTGCATCTGCGGGCAGATACAGGTTCAGATAGTCCGACTCGGAGACATCGGAATAGACCAGATGCTCATAGCTCTCCCCGCCCCAGTCCTCGCTGCCCCGGTAGCCGCAGGTGGCGCTGTACACCAGCCAGCCGACCACCACCAGCACGATCGCCAGGACAACAATCAGGAGGCGCCGATGTTGTATGATGAATTTCATAACATCCTTCCCTTTCAGGAGGCCGCCACGTCCTTACGAGAGGTCAGCTTGCAGAACAGGCTGACCAGGCAGACCAGGACGGCCACGGCCATGACGATGGCGGCGTTGACCCAGGCAGAGATCTCCTCATAGGTATTCAGGCCGGAGATCACATAGGCGATGGGGGTGACCATGGGATAGAAGCTGAACGCCAGGCTCAGGGTGGCAAGGCCGGTGAGCACGACGGACATGATGTCCAGATACCGGCTGCTGGTCACGAAGGTGGCTGCCAGGGTCACAACGCCCAGGATAGCGGAGACGACCAGGAGGATTTCCACGCTGGTCAGCGGCGCATAGTCTGCGCTGAAGGCCGTATTCGGATACAAGACGGCGGCGACAATGAGCAGGACGGTGCTGACCGCCGTCATCCAGAAGCCCAGGGTGCGCTTCTTCTCCCCGTTGGTCTCCTTCACCAGATCGAGCACATACAGTGCCAGGAAGGCCACGGTGAGCACGGCGAATACGGCGATGCCGCCATACATGGCCGCCTTCCACCACTGGGTCACGTTCTCCCACCGGGAGGTGGAGTCCATGCCGTTCATGTAGTTGGAGTTGGCCACCTGGTAGACGGTGTACTTGACAGCGTCGTGGATCTGCTGCTGGAGATAGGCGTCGGTGGCGATGAGAGCCTGGTTGGCGTCAGAGGTGCTGGCCCCCAGAGAGGTAGACTCATAGGCATTGGTACCCAGGGTACCGGACAGGCCGCAGGCGAAGGAGTCCCGCCAGTTCATGTACATGGCGCCGTTGACCATGTCGGTGACCACGGAGCCCTCAAAGCCCCACTCGTCCCGGAGGACGCCGATGAGCAGTCCCTCGCAGGCGCCGGCATACTCCACGCCCACCCGGTTGAAAGCGGTCATGGTGCTCTGGGTCAGGTTGTTCTCGAAGGTGTACTGATAGCAGCGCAGCTCGTTCTCACGGCCGGCCTGCTCGTTGAAGAAGGTGGCGGTGCCCGCCCGGTTGATCTCCTGATGGTTGAAGGCGAAGTGCTTCACCTGGGTCATCAGGCCCTTGGTGTAGCAGCCCTCACACAGAGAGGCGGTCATCAGGCTGGTGAGCACGGAGTCCTCGGAGTAATACTCGTGGTTCCGGGAGTTGAAGGGGGAGCGGTGCAGGTTGCTGCCCGGGCCGATGATCAGGTTCTCGTCCGCCCACAGGGAGTCCTCGCCCATCATCTCGCCCTCAGCAGCTACCAGCTCCTTGTTCCAGGTGGAGGCCACTACAGGCTCGGTGTTGTAGACGGCCATGGAGGTCTCGGCGTTCTCGTCGTCCTCGCTGACGTAGGTGGGCTCGTCGGTCTCATAGACCTGCCAGTTGTAGGCAAAGCCGGGTACCTGGTCATAGGCGAAGCCCGCGGGGCCGTCGTTGGTGACGACTTCGCCCATCTCGATGGAGGCCACGGAGTCCAGGTTCTGGTACTCGTTCTCCAGCATATAGCAGGCTTCGTAGAGAGACATGGTGTTGACCAGGTCGTCGTAGGTGTAGGTCACGCCGTCCTTGGTGATGGTGGCGTCCAGGGCCACGCCGATGAAGTCCATGATGGTCAGGCCGGTGTCCACATCCCAGTCATAGGTCATGTCGTCGGTCTTGTCGTTGGCGGTGATGGTGTACAGCTCGGCAAAGAGGCCGTACTCCATCTCCTCGGTGTAGCTGACAGCGCCCTCGCCGGTGCCGTCCTCAGTGCCCACCGTCTCCCAGCCCTGGGACCAGTCGGCACGGGAGATGTACTGGAAGGACTCGTCATAGGTGGAGTAATCCGCCTGCTCGAAGCGGTTCTCCACGTTCTCGTTCACAGTGGAAAGATAGGCGGACGCGTCGCCCAGGTCAGTCACCTGAACCGCCTCGATGCTGGCGTTCTCGCTGTCGGTGGAGATGCTCAGCTGGTCCTCGGAGACGCCCTGGCTGAGCAGGATGCTGTTGAGGGCCTCATGAGCGCCGTTGCCCACGGCAAAGTAGTAGTTGCCCGCATCCAGCTCCCACTGCTCAGAGGTGGTGTTGTAGGAGGCGAAGATCTCCAGGGTGAAGCTCAGCTCCACTGTGGTAGAACTGCCCGGCTCCAGGATGTCGGTCTTGCCGAAGTCCACCAGCTGCACGGCGGACTTCTCGGTGCCGCCCTTGGTGTAGGGGCACTGGACATAGAGCTCTACGGCGGACTTGCCCGCCACGTCGCCGGTGTTGGTGACCGTCACCACGGCGGTGCCGGTGCCATTTTCAGCGTCGATGGTCAGGGAATCCAGGGTCTGGGTGAAGGTGGTGTAGCTCAGGCCATAGCCAAAGCTGTAGCTCACCTGGTTGTTGTAATCCCAGTCGGCGGTGGCGTCATAGTCGGAGTAGGTCTTGACGTACTCCGTGGCGTTGGCGTTGTTCAGGGCCTCTGCGTCCCCGGCCACCGCGTCGGCATAGCGGGTCTCGTAGTACTTGTAGCCCACGTAGATCCCCTCGTTCTCCACCACGTACCAGTCGGCCTTGCCGTAGTCACTGCTGGTCATCTCGCTGCCGCCGTTGGTGGAGGCGTTGGCCCAGGTGTACAGGCCCATGTTGGCGTTGGCGGGCGCGGAGGCCGGATGGACGGCGTAGGTGTCCACCAGATGGCCGGAGGGGTTGCTCTCGCCGGTGAGCACGTCCACCACACCCTCAAAGCCGTAAGCGCCGGGCAGGCCCACCCACAAAACGGCGTCCACGCCCTCAGTCTGCTTCAGGTAGTCGATGCCCATGGCGGAGTCGGAGTTGATGAGCACGATGACGGTGTCGAAGGAGTTGACCGCCAGGTCGATGACCTGCTTCTCATAGGTGCTCAGATCCAGGGGGGAGTCGTAGGAGTCCCCATCGTCGGTGGTGGCGGAGTTGATGTTGTACTCCGCCGCCTCGGAGGCCGCACGGGTGATGACCACGATGGCGGCGTCGCTGTACTCGCCGATGGCAGCGTCGCTGAGGGTGGTCTCATCGTCGGCCACGCCGGCGCTGACCATGACGCTGGGAGAGACCTCGCCGATGAGGGCGTCCATCAGGCTGTCATACTTGGTGCCGAACATATAGGATGCGTGGAACCGGAAGCCGGGGTTGTTGGCGTAGAAGTCCACCATGGTGGGGTTGACCTCAATGCCCGCCTCCTCCAGAGCCGCCTGGAGGGTGGTGATGGTGGCGGTGCCGCCCTCGGTGGTGGAGGAGCCGATGGTCCCGCCGTAGACCGGGTCATAGGAGCCGTAGCCCAGCAGGGTCACCTTGGCGCTGCTGGAGATGGGCAGGGCGTTTGACTCGTTCTTGAGCAGGACGGAGCCCTCTGCGGAGATCTCCGCCAGCAGCTCCTCCTTGGCCTCCAGCATCTCCTCCAGAGAGGAATAGCTGGACTCGTAGTAGTAGGTTTTTTCGTCCGAGTCGCTGGTCAGGGTCAGGCTGGTGGTGCCCAGCTGCCCGTCCAGCCAGGTGGCGTAGGTCGTCCCGATCGACGTGACCCCGATCAGCACGGCCAGCAGTGTCACGCAGATACCGGACAACACCCGCCATAGCTTGGTGTGTCTCTTTTTCATAAAAAATTCCTCCTTGCTTATGCCTTCTATGGCAATTTCGCAAGGATATTATAACAGGTTCCTTTTTGTTTGACTGTTTTCTGGCAAACTCTGTATTCTGGTGGCAAAACCTGTCAGTTCACCTCCACGCCCCCTCCCCTGCTCCCAAAAAAGTGGCAGCCGTCCGGCCTCATGGGCCGTCACGGCTGCCGCTCTTCTCCGGGCGCTTCCAACAGGATATTCAGATAAAACATCTCTCCCTCCTGCCGGCCCACCAGCTTGCCGCCATAGTGCCGCGCCTCGTACACTGT
>JAJBTD010000105.1 GCA_020861055.1 Clostridiales bacterium
ACGGGCGGCAAACCGGCAACGAGGAGTATCAGAACCGCTTGAAGGATTACCTGGATCATCAGGCCATCGGCATCAACAACATCCATATGGTTCTGGACTGCCAGACGGTGCTGGGCGGCCTGCTGGGCGGTTATATCGGGCCATATCTGTATGACCTGCGGCAGCGGCTCCAGAAGCTCTCCTGCTTTGAGACGGACGGCAGCTACTGCACTGTCTCCAGCTTCGGTTACTGGTCCACCTGTGTGGGCGCAGCCCTGTGCTTTGTTAGCCAGTTCATTACTCAGATCTGATCGGGCCGGACAATGTTGCGCTCATTTGACGCAGATTTTGCGATTTTCCGCATTCCCCCGGTGCATTCCCCTTGCACCGGGGGCGTTCTTTGTGTATAATGTGGTCAGAATCCCCGGAAAAGACGGGGTGAAATAGCAAAAACAGACAATTTTTATAAAGGAGCGTGAAGAGGAATGACCTCAGAGGAGAAAAAACGTCTCTCCGTTGCCGCCTGCAAGGTACGGATGGGCGTGATCGAGGCCACCCACGGCGCAAAGGCGGGCCATCCCGGCGGGAGCCTGTCTGCGGCGGACGTATTTACCTATCTCTATTTTAAGGAGATGAACATTGACCCGGCAAATCCCAAGGCGGAGGAGCGGGACCGGTTCGTTCTCTCCAAGGGCCACACCGCCCCCGGCCTGTATGCGGCCCTGGCCAACCGGGGCTTCTTCCCGGTGGAGGACCTTCCCACCCTGCGTCACATTGACAGCTACCTCCAGGGGCATCCCAACATGAATACCGTTCCCGGCGTGGATATGTCCACCGGCTCTCTGGGCCAGGGCATCTCTGTGGCTATGGGCATGGCAAAGGGCGCCAAGCTCCAGGGCAAGGATTTCCGGGTCTACACCCTGCTGGGCGACGGCGAGATTCAGGAAGGCCAGGTCTGGGAGGCGCTGATGTTCGGCGCTCACTACAAGCTTGACAACCTGTGCGTCATCATCGACAACAATAACCTCCAGATCGACGGCAAGGTTTCCGACGTCATGAGCCCCTATCCCATCGTGGAAAAGCTCCAGGCCTTCGGCTACCAGGTGCAGGAGGTGGACGGCCACGACTTTGACCAGCTGGAGGCCGCTTTCAACGCCGCCAGAGAGACGAAGGGTAAGCCCTCCGCCATCGTCATGAAGACCACCAAGGGAAAGGGCGTCAGCTACATGGAGAACCAGGCGGGCTGGCACGGCAAGGCCCCCAACGACGAGGAGTACCGCATCGCAATGGATGAGCTGAACGCTCAGCTGGCAGAAGTGGAGGCAAACTGAGATGGCAGACGTGAAAAAAATCGCCACCCGTGAGAGCTATGGCAATGCGTTGAAGGAGCTGGGGGCCGAACACGAGGATCTGGTGGTGCTGGACGCCGACCTGGCGGGAGCCACCAAGACCGGCGTGTTCAAAAAGGCGTTCCCAGACCGGCACATCGACTGCGGCATCGCAGAGGCCAATATGATTTGCGTGGCGGCGGGCATTTCCACCACCGGACTGGTGCCCTTCGCCTCCTCCTTCGCCATGTTTGCCGCCGGCCGGGCCTTTGAGCAGGTGCGTAACAGCATTGGATACCCCCATCTGAATGTGAAGATCGGCGCTACCCACGGCGGCATCTCCGTGGGTGAGGACGGAGCCTCCCACCAGTGCTGCGAGGACTTTGCCCTGATGCGCACCATCCCCGGCATGGTGGTCATGAGCCCCGCTGACGACGTGGAGGCCCGCGCCTGCGTCAAGGCCGCCTACGAGTACAAGGGGCCGGTCTATATGCGCTTTGGCCGGGCGGCCTGCCCGGTGTTCCACGACGAGGACTTCCACTTTGAGATTGGCAAGGGCGAGCAGCTCACCGAGGGCAGCGACGTGGCCATTATCGCCACCGGTATCCTGGTATCTGAGGCGCTGGAGGCGGCCAAAGTTCTGGCAGAGTCCGGTATCTCCGCCCGGGTCATCAATATCTGCACCATCAAGCCCCTGGATGAGGAGATCGTCCTGAAGGCTGCCAGGGAGTGCGGCAAGGTCATCACCTGCGAGGAGCACTCCATCATCGGCGGCCTGGGAGAGGCGGTTTGCAGTCTGCTCAGCGAGCAGTGCCCCACTCCGGTCAAGCGCATCGGCGTCAACGATGAATTCGGGCACTCCGGCCCTGCCGCCGCTCTGCTCAAGCAGTTCGGCCTCTCCGCCGAGCACATCGTCGAGGTGGCAAAGGACTTCGCAGGAAAATAAACATCATCGAGCCGGGGAGAGGAAAATCTGCCCCGGCTCGTCCTTTCACAGATAGGAGGCGCTTATCGTGTCGATTACTAAGACCTTTTTTGGCTACACCAGGGACGGACAGAAGGTGCTGCGTTATCAGATGACCAACGGCAACGGGATGGAAGTATCCGTCATCTCCTATGCCGCCGCCATCCAGTCCATCCGCGTCCCTGACCGGACGGGTACGCTGGTGGACGTGGCCCTGGGCTATGACACCGTACCGGAGTACGAGGCGGACGGCTGCTTCTTCGGCAATCTGGTGGGACGGTTTGCTAACCGCCTTCGGGACGCCCGATTCGTCCTGGACGGGGAAACCTATCAGCTCCAGCCCAACGAGGGGCCCAACCACCTCCATGGCAGCTACTGCTACCGGGTGTTTGACGGGGAGATCGAGGGAAATACCCTGACCTTTTCTTTCCTCAGTCCCGACGGGGAGGAGGGGTATCCCGGCAACCTCTCCGTCCGCTACCGCTACACGCTGACGGAGGATAATCGTCTTCTTCTGGACTATCAGGCGACCACCGACCAGGCTACCATCATCAACCTGACCAACCATGTCTATTTCAACCTGGGTGGTCACGCCGCCGGGGACGTGCTGGACACGGTGCTCCAAATGGACGCCTCCCGTTATACTGCCTGCGACAGCGCCAGCCTGCTCACCGGAGAAATTCTGCCGGTGGAGGGCACGCCCTTTGATTTCCGCACCCCCAAGGCCATTGGAAGGGACATTGACGGCGATCATCCCATGCTGGCCTACGGTTCCGGCTACGACCTGAACATGGTGCTGGACGAGCCCTCCATGGAGCGCCCCGCCGCCACTGCCTGGAGCCCCAAAACCGGTATCCGCATGACCTGCTGCACCACCCAGCCCGGAGTCCAGCTCTATTCCGGCAACTATATCGTCCCCGACGGCCCTCGCCCGGGAAAGGACGGAGCGACCTATGGCAGTCGCCAGGGCTTCTGCCTTGAGAGCCAGTGTTTCCCCTGCGCTCCGGATTTTGCCCACTTCCCCTCCGCTGTTCTCCGGCCAGGAGAGGTCTATCACCAACAGACGGCGTATCAGTTCGATGTGGTGTGATGCTCAGAAATGGGCAGAACCGGACATTCTCTGACGGATGTCCCTGTAAATCCTATTGACAAGGTAGGATTTACAGAGTAGAATACCCTTGTCCGCAGAGGAGGACCGCAGTGTCCTCCTTTTTTCGGCCTGTCCGGCGGACAGACGATGATGCGTTATCTGGGGCAAGTCCCCGTCAAGGAGGATATTATGTCGGATTTATTGCTTGAGGTCAAAGATCTCTCGGTCAACGTGGAGGAGAAGGACATTCTCCACGGGGTCAGCCTGAGCATCGGCCGGGGGGAGACCCATGTGCTCATGGGCCCCAACGGTGCGGGCAAATCCACCCTGGGCTACGCCCTGATGGGCAACCCCAACTATCATGTGCAGAGCGGAGAGATCTGGTTCCAGGGTCGGCGCATCGACGGCGAGGCGGTGGACAAGCGGGCCAAGGCGGGGATGTTCCTCTCCTTCCAGAATCCCCTGGAGGTGCCGGGGCTGACCCTCAGCGGCTTTCTCCGCAACGCTCTGGAGCAGGTGCGGGGCAGCCGGGTGAAATACAGCGAGTTCCGCCGGGAGTTGTACCGCAACATGGACCTGCTCCAGATGGACCGGGCCTATGGCAACCGGGACCTGAACGTGGGCTTCTCCGGCGGCGAGAAGAAGAAAGCCGAAATCCTCCAGATGCTCATGCTCCGGCCCGCCCTGGCCATTCTGGACGAGACGGACTCCGGCCTGGACGTGGATGCTGTGCGCATGGTGTCCCAGGGAGTGGAGGCATACCAGAAGGACATGGACGGCGGTCTGCTCATCATCACCCACAGCACCCGGATTTTGGAGGCCCTTCACGTGGACTACACCCACATCATGGTCAACGGCCGCATCGTCTGCACCGGAGACGGCTCCCTGGTGGACGAGGTCAACCGGGACGGCTTTGAGCGGTTCACCGCCGGGGCGGAGGAGGACTCCCAGTGAAAGAGAAAACCTATGTCCAGGACATTGACCGCAACCTCTACGACTTTCGCAACGAGGAGGGGGCGGACACCTTCCGCCTCCAGTCCGGCCTGACCCGGGAGACGGTGGAGCAGATTTCCCGGGAAAAGAACGACCCGGAATGGATGCACGACTTCCGGCTCCGCTCCCTGGAGATTTATGAGCAGATGCCCGTCCCCGACTGGGGCCCCTCCATCGAGGGGCTGGACATGAGCAACATCGCCACCTATGTCCGCCCCAACACGAAAATGTCCGCCAGCTGGGAAGAGGTGCCGGAGGACATCAAGGACACCTTTGAGCGGCTGGGCATCCCCCAGGCCGAGCGCACCAGCCTGGCCGGAGTAGGGGCCCAGTACGACTCCGAGCTGGTCTATCACAACGTCCGGGAGGAGGTGGCCGCCCAGGGTGTCATCTACACCGACCTGGAGAGCGCCCTGCACGGAGAGTATGCCGGGATGATCCAGGACCACTTTATGAAGCTGGTCACTCCCCGGGACCACAAGTTTGCCGCCCTCCATGGGGCGGTCTGGTCCGGCGGCTCCTTCGTCTATGTCCCCAGGGGGGTCAAGGTGGAAATTCCCCTGCAATCCTATTTCCGGCTCAACGCCCCCGGCGCAGGCCAGTTCGAGCACACCCTCATCCTGGTGGACGAGGGGGCGGACCTCCACTTTATCGAGGGCTGCTCCGCCCCCAAGTACAACGTGGCCAACCTCCACGCCGGATGCGTGGAGCTGTTCGTGGCGAAAAACGCCCGGCTGCGCTACTCCACCATTGAGAACTGGTCCAAGAATATGTACAACCTGAACACCAAGCGGGCCCAGGTGGAGGAGGGCGGCGTCATCGAGTGGGTGTCCGGCTCCTTCGGCTCCCACGTCTCCTACCTCTACCCCATGAGCATTTTGAAGGGCCGGGGTGCCCGGATGGAGTTCACCGGCATCACTTTCGCCGGACGTGGTCAGAACCTGGACACCGGGGCCAAGGTGGTTCACGCCGCCCCGGACACCGCCTCCTATATGAACACCCGCTCCATCTCCAAGGACGGGGGCGTCAGCACCTTCCGCAGCTCGGTGGTCATGACGAAGAATGCCGGGGGCAGCCGTGCCTCCGTCTCCTGTCAGTCCCTGATGCTGGACGACATCTCCCGGTCGGACACCATCCCGGCCATGGACATCCGGGCCGCCAACGTGGACGTGGGCCACGAGGCCAAGATCGGCCGCATCAGCGACGACGCGGTGTTCTACCTCATGTCCCGGGGCATCAGCGAGGAGGATGCCAGGGCTATGATCGTCAGCGGCTTTGCGGACAACGTTTCCAAGGAGCTGCCTCTGGAATACGCCGTGGAGATGAACAACCTCATCCAGCTGGAGATGAAGGGCAGCATCGGGTGATCGTACCGAAAGGAGTTCGCATATGGCTTTGGATTTAACGGTCAACCAGCTCAGTGCCCCCACCTGGCACTGGCTGGGCATGAATGACCACACCCTGACCGGGTTGGATATTCCCGTCCCCGCCTGCCCGGTGGTGGAGGGAGAGACCGCCCCGGCAGAGGGCTGGGACGAGGGCCCCTTCGCTGCCATCCAGACCGGCATGGGCCGGGATATGGACCTGCTCGTCCGGGAGAGCGGGGCGGAGCCCGTCCGCCTGAACGTCCCTGCCGGGGAGGAGCGGACGGTGCGCATCCACCTCCGCCGCAGAGCGGGGGAGAACCAGCTGCTCCCGGTGGAGGTGCTGGCCCAGGCGGGCAGCCACCTGAATCTGCTGATGGACTACACCTCGGAGCAGGACGAGGGCGGCATGCTGGCCGTCCGGACACGGCTAACGCTGGAGGAGAACGCCCAGGTGAAGCTGGTGCAGCTCCAGCTCCAGGGAGACAATGATTTGGCCCTCAACGATGTGGGGGCGGTGTGCGCCGACGGGGCGAAGCTCCGGCTGGTGCAGCTGTTCCTGGGGGCGGCGGAGACCTGCTCCGGCTGCTGCGCCGCACTGGACGGCAAAAAGAGCGCCCTGGAGGCGGATACCGGCTATCTGGGCCGGAACCGGCAGCACATCGACTTCAATTACGTGGCCCTCCACCGGGGGAAAGGCTCCAAAAGCGAGCTTCGGGCCAGCGGCGTGCTCCGGGACGCCGCCCGGAAGGTCCTTCGGGGCACCATTGACTTCCAGAAGGGAGCCGCCGGCGCCGAGGGAGACGAGCGGGAGGAGGTCCTCCTGCTCAATGAGGGCGTGGTCAACCAGACCGTCCCCCTCATCCTCTGCGCCGAGGAGGACGTGGAGGGCAACCACGGGGCCACCATCGGCCAGCTGGACGAGGACCTGCTGTTTTACCTCATGTCCCGGGGCATGTCCGCCGGGGCGGTGGAGAACATGGTGGCCCGGGCCAGAGTGGAGGCCATCTGCCAGCAGATCGGCGACGAGGCGGCGGAGGGCCAGCTCCACGACTATCTGGAGGAGGTATTCCAATGACGAGTGAGGAGCGGCGCATCCGGGCGGACTTTCCCCTCCTGATGTCGGACAGCACCGCCTATCTGGACAATGCGGCCACCGCCCAGCGGCCCGCCTGCGTCCTGGACGCCCAGCGGGATTTTTACGAGCACAGCAACGCCAACCCCCTCCGGGGGCTGTACGGCCTCAGCGTCGCCGCCACAGACTGCTACGAGCAGGCGAGGGAGACGGTGCGGGACTTCATTCACGCCGCCTCGGAACGGGAGATCATCTTCACCCGGAACACCTCCGAGAGCCTGAACCTGGTGGCCTACAGCTACGGCCTGAGCCATTTGAAGACCGGGGACGAGATTCTGGTGAGCATTATGGAGCACCACAGCAATCTCCTCCCCTGGCAGATGGTGGCCCGGCAGACCGGGGCGGAGCTGAAATTTTTAGAGTGTGAGCCGGACGGCAGCCTGCCCCGTGCGCGTCTGGAGGCGGGCTTCTCACCGAAGACCCGGCTGGTGGCCATCGGCCACGTCTCCAACGTCCTGGGCCGCACCGCTCCGGTGGAGGAAATTGTCCAAATGGCCCACGAACGGGGCGCAGTGGTGGTGCTGGACGCCGCCCAGAGCGCGCCCCACATGGCCATCGACGTGCAGGCGTTGGACGTGGATTTCCTGGCCTTTTCCGGACACAAGCTCATGGGCCCCATGGGCATCGGCGTTCTCTACGGGAAGGAGGCGCTCCTGGAGGAGATGCCCCCCTTCCTCACCGGCGGGGAGATGATCGACAGCGTGACCCGCACCGGAGCCACCTATGCCGAACTGCCCCACAAGTTCGAGGCGGGGACGGTGAACGCCGCCGGGGCCGTGGGGCTGGCCGCCGCCATCCGGTATATCCAGCAGGTGGGCTTTGAGAACATGGAGCGCCGGGAGCTGGCGCTGACTCGCCTGGCGATGGATGGATTAAAGCAGTATCCCTTCGTCCACGTCCTGGGTTCGGACAGGCCGGAGGAACACTGCGGCATTGTTACCTTTACGGTGGATGGGGTGCATCCCCACGACATCAGCGCCATGCTGGACAGCGACGGCATCGCCGTCCGGGCGGGCCATCACTGCGCCCAACCGTTGATGCAGTATCTGGGGGTGTGGTCCACCACCCGTGCCAGCCTCTTCTTCTACAACACCGAGGAGGAGGTCCGGGCCTTTGTGGAGAGCATGGGCACCGTGAGAAGGAGAATGGGCTATGGAGAATAGAACCTTTTATAACGAAATCCTCACCAGTCATAATCTCCGGCCCCTCCACAAGCATGACGTGCCCGACGCCAACCTGGAGCTGGAGGGGCTTAACCCCAGCTGCGGCGACCACATCATCCTCAAGCTGAAGGTGGCCGACGGCGTGGTGGAGGACGGCGGCTTTGTGGGCAGCGGCTGCGCCATCTCCCAGGCCTCGGCGGACATGATGCTGGACCTGGTCATCGGTCAGACAGAGGAGGAGGCCCGGCGTCTGGCGGACATCTTTCTGCGGATGATCAAGGGCAAGGTTACAGAGGAGGAGCTGGACGAGCTGGATGAGGCCGCCGCCCTCCAGGACGTGGCCCATATGCCCGCCCGTGTCAAGTGCGCCGTTCTGGGCTGGCACACCATGGACGAGATGCTCAAGGACAGTCTCTCCGGCGGCGACGGTGGGACGCAGGTGTCCACCGAAACAGAATAAGTGGTTTCATGTAAAAACCCGTCCCGGATGTTCCGGGACGGGTTTTGGCGGCCAAAATCCAAATGAAAATGATCAAAGCGGGTGAAAAAGGCAACTTAGGAGTATATTGGAAGCAGCGGCGAGCCTCAATCTGCGTGTCAGATGCGCCAGAGCGGGAACACTGTTTTTGCAGTGAAAACGGGGGTCAGAGAGGTTTTTGCCTGAGATGACAAATAGAATAAAAATGTTCTTGACATCCTGCATACAGCATGTTAATATATGTTAGCAATAGCTAACCAGATAAGACGATTCCTGCCGCCCGTGAGGGCGGATTTAACAAGATGAGAGTTAGCAATTGCTAATTCTTGCCATGGTGCCAGCAGAGGGGAGGAAGGTCATGACAGAGAGCGAACTGGAATATCTCCTGGCGGAGCACTGCGCTCCGACGCTGGCCGGGGTAAAGGCGGCCAGTCTGGCGGGCTGCCCCGTCCAGCGGCGGGAGGAGACGGAGCGCACAGTAAAGGAATATGACCGGATTTTGGGAGAGCGGGGCATTCGCCTCCGGCTGATCCCCACACACCGGGCCTGCGATTTGCTGCTGGTCTACCGCCCGGAGCTGCTGGAAAGCACCCTCTCCCGACCGGATGCCCAGACGCTGCTGCGCGGGAGAAATTACCCGGCAGACGGCGGTGTGGGGCCGCAGCTGGACTGCCTTTGCCGCCGCCTGGCAGAGCAGGAGGAATTTCCCCATGAGGTGGGGCTGTTCCTGGGCTATCCTCCGGAGGATGTGGCGGGCTTTGTGGAGCATCAGGGAAGGGAGTGGAAGAGCCTGGGACTGTGGAAGGTTTATTCCGATGTGGAGCGGGCGGAGAACCTGTTCTCCCTCTATGACCGGTGCCGCAGGGCTGTCCGGCGGCAGGTGGCGCAGGGCGTTTCTGTGCTGGAGATGTTCGGCGGCTCGACCGCCGGACGATGCCATGCAGGAAAGGTTTTGAACTGACAGGGATGCAGCTTCCGCTCTTTCAATTGGACGGCAGGGCGGAATTGCAGATAAAAGAACGGCCCCGAAATAGAACGGGGCCAGAACAGGAGGAACTAAAAATGAGTAAGACAGCAGTGATCTATTGGAGCCAGACCGGCAATACGGAGCAGATGGCAAACGCCGTGGCGGAGGGCGTCACCGCCGCAGGAGGGGAGGCCGTGCTGTTCAACGTGGCCGACATCACCCCGGAGGACGCCCTGACCTATTCCAATCTGGCCCTGGGCTGTCCCGCTATGGGCGCGGAGGAGCTGGAGGAGGCGGAATTTGCCCCCTTCTTTGCCTCCATTCAGGGTGCGCTGGGAGGTAAGCGGGTGGCCCTGTTCGGCTCCTACGGCTGGGGCGACGGAGAATGGATGCGCAACTGGCAGGCCGAGGTGGAGAGCGCCGGGGCTGAGCTGGTAGGCGGCGAGGGATTGATCGCCAACAACGAGCCGGACGACGATGCGCTGGAGGCGTGCAAGGCGCTGGGAGCGGCGCTGGCGTCGTGAGACGAAACGAGAATACACAGATAGGGCAAAAGACCGGGCGGAAGCCCGGTCTTTTGACGTGGAGGAGCCTGTCACTTCCCTTTTCGAAGGTACAGCCCGAATATTCCCCCGCAGGTGCCGCCGATGATGTGGGTCAGCTGTGAGATATTGTCCGACTGGAGCAGGCCGTCGGCGATCTCCCCACCGATGTAGATCACGTACACCAGAATCAGGGTCAGGGGGATGCGGCCCTTACTGCTCCCGGAGACGGAGGAGAGGATAATGAGCATAAAGACGATGCCGCTGGCCCCAAGAAGGGCGGTGCCGGGGAAGCAGATAAACTGCACCAGGCCGGAGATGAGAGCGGTGGCCACCATGCACTCCAGCAGAGGTATGCTGCCGTATCGCTCCTCCAGGGGCGGGCCGATGACCAGCAGCAGGGTCATGTTGCTGATATAATGACTGTAGCTGGCATGGCCCAGGACGTGGCCGAAGAAGCGGAGATAGGTAAAGGGGTCGGTGAGGGAGGAGCGATACACCGAAAAGCATAGAGAGGTGGATGCTCCGCCGGTGACACCGTCCAGAATGAGCACGACCAGAGAGAGAAGAGCAAAGGTCAGAATGACCGGTGAGTTGTATTGAATCCTGCGCAAGAGCTTCATAAGAGCCTCCTATTTAGTACATGACCACTAGAGCGACCGCCAGCACCAGCGCCACATAGATCGCCACGGGGACCAGATTGACGGAGATGATGCGCCCCTCCTCCCCGGCAGCCCCGGTGGTGGCGGCGACCGAAACCACATTGTTGATGCAGATCATATTGCCCAACGCTCCACCGGCGCACTGGAGGGCGCAGGTGTAGAGAGGGTCCACCCCGATGAGCAGGGCGGTATTGAACTGGAGCGAGGTGAACATGACGCAGGAGACGGTGCAGGAGCCGGAGATGAAGGCGCCCAGCACCCCGATCAGGGGGGAGATGACCGGGAAGGCGGAGCCGGTCAGATCGGCCAGGGCCTGGGCGGCGACCATGAGCATGGAGTCCATGCCGCTGCTGTTGACACCGGAATTGAGCATGATTTGCACCATGGCCACCCCAAAGACCAGAGCGGAAAATACCTTGAGCAGCTGGAAGAAGGAGCCGAGACAGACCCGTCCCACGTCCTTTACACCGATGCCGCTGATGAGTCCCAGGATCACGGCAAATATTCCGAAGGGCAGCAGACCGGGGCTCCAGAGAGGCTGGAAGGAGTAGGAGCAGGACTCCACTCCAAACAGCCCCGACCAGCCCACCGTCACCGATTGGAGCAGGCTTTTCAGTCCAAAGGCGTCCACCCGGCTGATGAACAGGAACAGTCCCACGCAGGCGTAGGGGAGCCAGCCCTTCCAGGCGGGCATGGCCCGTGCCTGGTCGATGTTCCGTACCGGGTCCTCCGCCGGGTCGTCAGGGAAACGCCAGATGTGTTTGGGAACCAGAAAGCCCTTGGCGGCAGCTGTCACAGAGAGAGCCAGGCCGATCACTGCGCCCAGGATGGAGGGAAATTCGTGGCCGCCCATGACGGAGATGAGGTAATAGGGCAAGCTGAAAGCGGCTCCGGCGAACAGGCCGAAGGGCAGGATCTCCACAAAATCCCGGAAGCGCCGCCCCTTTTCCCCATAGAGAAAGAGAAACACACCGATGAGCATCAGGGGGACCAGAATACCGCCCACACCGAGAAACAGGGTGGTCAGCTGGGTGGCGGCGGAGAGAAATTCCTCATAGCTCAGCCCGTACTGGGCTACATACTGGGGATTGGAGGCGATCTCATCCGCAATAGAGGTGACCATGGCGGTGATGGGCGCCCCGGCGGCGGCAAAGGGAACCGGAGTGGAGTTGGCAATCAGGCAGACGATACAGGCGGCTACCGGGGGAAAGCCCAAAGCCACCAGCAGAGGCGCTGCCAGAGCTGCCGGAGTGCCGTAGCCTGCGGTCCCCTCGATGAAGGCTCCGAACAGCCAGGCAATCAAAATGGCCTGCACCCGCCGGTCCGGACTGACCCGGGAAAAGCTGCGCTGGATGGCCTCCATATAGCCGCACCGCCGGAGCATATTCAAAAAGAGAATAGCGCCGAAAATGATGAGAAAGACCTCCAGCGCCTTGCACACCCCCAGCAGACCAAAGGCGGCCAGGGCGGAAGGCTCCATCTGCCAGACGGACAGAGCCAGCACCACCGTCAGCAGGAGGGAGAGCAGCAGCGCTCTGGACGCGGAGAGATGGATGCGCCGGACGACCATGGCGGCCAGGGCCAGGAGAATGGGGGAGAGGGCGAGAAAGGCGTACAGCATAACAGACTCCTTCGAAATGGTTGAAAATGCTTCAAATCAGAACAATTTTCTCCATTATAGCCTGTTTTTCGCCCTTGTCAAGGGAGTGAAAAGCGACGCCCTCATAAAACGCTTGCAATTCCCGGAAGATTGAGTATGATGTAAGAGGAAAGTGACCACTTGCTCCGGGAAAGGAACCATGAACATGAAAAGACAGACCAGAACCAGAATCCTTGCCGCACTCTGCTCCCTCTGCTTTCTGCTGACCGCTTGCAGCTCATCGGAGGAGGAAGTCTATACCGGCGCCAACGGCTATTGGGAGCGGGCGCTCCTGGGGGAGGAGTACGCCGTATACCAGTATGTCTGCGACGAGATGCACATCGACGACGGCACGGACATGACCAGCAGCTCCGACTATGACTTCTACTTCATCTTCCCCGTCTATCCCTCCGATTTCAACTACAGCAGCGGCGATTGGGCGGAACTGCGGCTCAACTGCGTCTACGACTACATCGGGGAGGATTACACCCAGGAGGAGTATTTCGACTTGCTGGAGGAGGCATACGCCGAGGAGTGCGAAAACTTCCAGCGGCTGGAGGATGAGACGTACGGCGGGGAGAACTTCTTCACCTATGAGTACGATGGCACCGCCAGCAGCGGCGACGCCTACCACGCCTACGGCCATGTGACCTATGACCACGGTTTTTTGGTTTCCTACACTGCGTTCGAGTTCGTGGACTGGGACAACCACATCACCTACTCCGATGTGGAGGGAATCCTGGAGGCGGCCTATGCGGTGGACTTCCGTGCATTGGACGCCGACGACTGAACGCTGAATAGTGAGATTTGCCGCCGCATGGCGGGGCCGGAGACGGCGCCCGCCATGCGGCGGCTGACTTGAAATCTGATTAGTTCTTAATTTGAGTGCTTCCCCCTGCCCCGGCAGGGGGAAATCTGATATAATATGTATAATGCGCCATCGTACAGATATTGGAAAAGCAACGGCGTGGGCGATATTGCCGCGCCGGAAAGGAACGATTGCTCATGGATGTGGAACAGGAAGCCAGCAGCGGCGTCATCCTTGTGACGGATGACGAACCGGAGATTCGCCAGCTCCTGCGCATTTTGCTGGAAAACAAGGGCTATCATGTGATTGAAGCGGCAAACGGACGGGATGCGATTCGGATGGCGGAGGAGCACCCGGAGCTGGACCTGATTCTGCTGGACATTATGATGCCGGAGATGTCCGGGCTGGAGGCCTGCCGTCAGCTCCGCAGCCGGACCAAAGCGCCGATCCTCTTTCTCACTGCCCGCAATACCGAGCGGGACAAGGAAGAGGCGTATGTGCTGGGCGGGGATGATTACCTGGCGAAGCCCTTCTCTCAGGGAGAGCTGCTGATGAAGGTGACCTCTCTCATCCGGCGCTACCGGGTCTATGGCGGAGCCGATGACGGCAGGGGAAACTGGGGCAGCGCAGCGGACGCGCTGACGGTGGACGCTAAATGCCGGAGGGTCAAAAAACGGGGCAAGGAGATCAAGCTGACCGATAAGGAGCTGGATCTGCTCCTGTTTCTCCTCCAGCACAGGGGGGAGATTTTGGACGTCAAGACGCTCTATGAGGCGGTGTGGCAGAGCAAATACATGCCCTCGTCGGACAACAATGTCATGGTATACATCCAGCGTCTGCGGAAAAAGCTGGAGGACGACCCGATCAATCCGACGCTGATCCGGACGATTTACGGAAGGGGATATCAGATTGATTAAGCGGACAGAGGGGGAACAGCAGCTGAAGCGTCGGCGATATCTCTCACTTCAGACCAAATTTCTTCTGGTGCTGCTTCTGGGGCTGGCCCTGGGTATGGGGCTGGGAAGCCTGACAAAGGTAGTCGGGGACGCAATGATCGACCATGTCTATCTCAGCGATGAGGCTATGGAGGAGCGCTGTCGGGATATTCTGGACGAATTTGAGGCGTTTGTCCAGGAACGGGACCTTGAGGCGGCTCAGGCACGGGATATCACCGTCTGGGCCAAGCAGCAGAACCGGGTCTATCTCATGGTGTATGACGTGGTGGTCATTGAGGACGGAGTAGAGATGCGGGCCGTCGTGGACTCCGGCTGGTGGGATGAGGAGACCTATTACTCCAACGAGGAGGACGAGGGCTATTATTTGGACACCATCACCACCTACGATGAGGACGTGGAGACAGCGCTGGCTGATGTGGTAGAGGAAACTTACGGCTATGGCTTTGGACAGCGCATGGTGGAATTTGCCGACGGAACTTATCTGGTCCAGGTGACAGAGTATTCAGAGGAGCCGCTGTACGAATTCGTCACCATCCTGTCCTATGCGGTGATTATCGCTGTCTTTCTGCTGGTGGTGCTACTGTATCATCAGAGAACGATCAGCTATATCATCAGGCTCTCCCAGGAGGTGGAGGCGATTGCCCACGGCAAGCTGGATGGGCCGATCACCGTCAGGAACCGGGATGAGACGGGAATTTTGGCGGAGCATGTGGATACCATGCGCACCTCCATCATCCAGGAGATGCGGGCAGAGCAGGAGGCTTGGAACGCCAACAGTGACCTGATCACCCGGATGAGCCACGACATCCGTACGCCGCTGACCGTTTTGCTGGGCTTTCTGGAGCTGCTGGACGATGGAGACTACAGCCAGGACAAAAATTATCAGAACTATCTCGGCATTTGCAAGAAGAACGCATATCAACTCAAAGAACTGGCGGACAAACTGTTTCAGTATTTTCTGGTATTTGGGCACAGCAGCCATGAAATGAAGCTGGAGACGACGGATGCAGGCGTTCTTCTGGCCCAGCTGATAGGGGAGCATGAGATGCTGCTCATAGAGCATGGCTGGGAAATCGAATGTCAGTATATCGAGGGACAGTATTTTATCCAGGTAGATGCAGTTTATCTGAAACGGCTGTTTGACAACCTGTTTTCTAACATTGAAAAATACGCAGATCCGGCATACCCGGTGATGATCCGGCAGATAGTGGAGGAGAATCAGATCAAAATCGTCCTGACCAATCGGATTCGGCCGGACCCCAACCCGGTGGAGAGCACCAATATCGGCCTGAAAACCTGTGAGCGGATCGTACAGGAGATGCACGGGACTTTTTCTTCCGGACGGGTGGACGAGCAGTTTACCGTCAGGCTGGCGTTGCCTGTCTGCTGCGGCGAAAGGGAGGGAAACAGACGGGGAGCGCAGCAGACCATAGACTATGGCCGGCG
>JAJBTD010000131.1 GCA_020861055.1 Clostridiales bacterium
CCCCCGCCCCGTGCTAAACTGACCACATTCAAAATAGAGAACGGAGGCTTCGGAGCCGCTATGTCTATCATGCAGATTTGATATTCCAGTCGAATCCCATAGTGTGAACAAAAACGGGCGTGTCCCCATCAGGGACAGGTCCTTAGGTTCCTGTGGGCAGATTGGGTCAGTCGCATGGTAGAATGGGCGCGCTCCGGGCTTTTTATTGTCTTTTTGCACCCTCTCTGCCTGTCTGCCCTTTTTGCGCCCGGATACGGGAACAAGCATCTGCGCAGACGGCGCAGGAGAGGAATTTTTTATGAAGAAGACGAATACGCCTCCCCACACCGGAGGCTCCGGCCTTTGGAGCCGGGATTTTACCATTATCACCCTGGGCAGCGTGGTCTCCATGGTAGGGGGGACCCTGTCCGGCTTTGCCCTGAGCATTATGGTGCTGGACTACACCGGCTCCACCCTGCTCTACATCCTGACCAACGTGGGCTACCAGCTCCCCATGCTCATCTGTCCCCTGATCGCCGGGCCGTACCTGGACCGGATGAGCCGGAAAAAGGCGATCTACCGGCTGGACTTTCTCTCCGCCGGGATCGCCCTGGTCATGTTCCTGCTGCTCCGGTCCGGGTGGTACAGCTACCCGGTGCTGCTGGGCTACACCGTCCTCTCAGGGGCCATCGAGAGCGTCTATTCTGTGGCCTACGACAGTCTCTACCCCAACCTCATCCCGGAGGGCCATCTGTCCCAGGGCTACTCCGTCTCCAGCCTGCTCTGGCCACTGGCGGCCATGACCAGTCCCATCGCCGCCGTGATCTACACCGCCCTGGATACGGTGGCCCCCCTGTTCGCCTTCAACGCCGTATGCCTTTTGGTTGCCGCTTGCTTTGAGCGCACCATCGGCTATCAGGAGACCCACACGGCCCAGGCAGTCCAAAGAACAGAAGGCTCTCCCCTGTCCCGGTTCCGCCGGGAGTTCCGCTCCGGGCTGGACTATCTGGCTGGGGAGCGGGGGTTGCTGGTCATCACGGCCTATTTCGCCCTCTCCAGCTTTGCGGGGAACGCCGCAGAGGGCCTGTGGCTGCCCTTCTTCCGCAACAACGCCGAGCTGTTCTCCGCCTGGCCGGTGGCGGCGGTGACGCTGTACGCCATCGTCTCCAACTTCTCCGTGGCGGGCCGGTTTGCGGGCGGGCTGCTCCACTACCGGCTCAGGCTCCCCGCCCGGCACAAGTTCGCCATCGCCCTGACCGTCTATTTTGTCATTGCCGCCCTGGACTGCGGCATCCTGTTCCTCCCCGTCCCCCTGATGGCGGCGGCCAACTTCCTCTACGGGGCGCTGGGCGTCACCTCTTACAATATCCGCACCGCCGCCACCCAGTCCTATGTGCCGGACACGGTGCGGGCCAGGTTCAACAGCGTGTTCACCATGGTCTGCTCCATGGGCGGTATCCTGGGTTCCCTGGCGGCAGGGGGCCTGGCGGAGCTGCTGCCGGAGCGGACGGTGGTGCTGATCTTCAGTCTCGTCGAAGTGGCCGCCGTGCTCTGTGTGATGGTTCCGGGGCGGCAGTCAGTGTCAGAAATCTACAACCGTGAGGTATAATCCGTTTTCCCGTTATCCTGGGAAATTTTCTCGGTTCTATTTGACACCGCCGCCCCCGCGTGATACCATATGGGACAGTGGGCAGACAATGGTATCTGCCCAGAAATGAGAGCGTGTAGAAACGGAGCTGTCTGCTATGTCCAATCTGAATTGTATTCCCCAGGGGTATACCCCGATTTTGAATCTGTACGACACCCAGAAGGCCATCGGCCTCATCAAGCGGCTGTTTGAGGACCACCTCTGCGGCGCGCTGAACCTGCGGCGGGTCTCCGCCCCTCTGTTTGTAGAGGCCGCCTCCGGCCTGAACGACGACCTGAATGGGGTGGAGCGCCCTGTCTCCTTCGACATTCCCTACACCGGGCGGGACGCCCAGGTGGTCCACTCCCTTGCCAAGTGGAAGCGGATGGCCCTGTACCGCTTCGGCTTCCAGGTAGGTACCGGTCTGGTCACCGACATGAACGCCATCCGCCGGGACGAGGAACTGGACAATCTTCACTCGGTCTACGTGGATCAGTGGGACTGGGAAAAGGTGATCGCCCCCCGTGACCGGACGGAGGAATACCTCCACTCGGTGGTGCGCTCCATCGTCCGGGCCATCTGTGACACACAGAACATCCTGCGCAACATCTATGGCCAGATGTGCGCCGTGACCCCTCTCTGTGACAAAGTGACCTTCATCTCCAGCCAGGAGCTGGAGGACCTCTACCCCGACCTGACCCCCAAGGAGCGGGAGAACAAATTCGTCCAGCAGTACAAGACGGTGTTTGTCAGCCAGATCGGCGCGCCCCTCCGCTCCGGCAAGCCCCACGACGGTCGCGCCCCGGACTACGACGACTGGAGCCTGAACGGGGATATCCTGTTCTGGAACGAGGTGCTGGGCTGCTCCTTTGAGGTGTCCTCCATGGGCATCCGGGTGGACCCGGAGGCCCTGGACCGCCAGCTCACCGCCGCAGGCTGCGACAACCGCCGGGAGCTGATGTTCCACAAAATGCTCTTAAAGGGCGAGCTGCCCCAGACCATCGGCGGCGGCATCGGCCAGTCCCGGCTGTGTATGCTCCTGCTGGGCAAAGCCCACATCGGCGAGGTACAGTCC
>JAJBTD010000002.1 GCA_020861055.1 Clostridiales bacterium
CTAAAGCCTGCTGTCGCCTGAAACTATTCACTTTTAACTTATTATACGAGGAGGTCGGCATTCTGAAAGACAAAGCCGATCTGCCGGTTGCGAATGTCCGCCAGGCGGTTGTCGCTGACCCCGTCCAGGTCCTCTCCCTTCAAAATCCGCTTACCGGAGGTGGGCTGATCCAGGCAACCGATCAGGTTCATCAGAGTGGTCTTACCGGAGCCGGATGGCCCCATAATGGCAATGTATTCCCCCTCCTCCACCGTCAGGTTGATATGGTCCAGGACGGGCACCACGATCTTGCCCCGGGTGTAGTCCTTGCAGATATCCCGCAGCTCCAGAACCATGGCTCAACCCTCCTCCACGACGACGGTGACATCCTCCTCGGTGTAGTCCTCGTCATAGTCCTCGTCATAGTCCTCGCCGTAATTCTCATCGTACTCGGCGTAGTCCTCGTCATACTCGCCCTCTTCATACTCTCCTTCTTCGTACTCCGTATTAGCGGAATCATCGCTCACCACCGTCTCGAAGGTGCCGTCGTCGTATTCCGTCACCGCCATGCCCACAGTGAGGGAGCTGTCGGGCCAGGCAATGTAGTCCTCCAGGGTCAGGCCGTCTGCGATAACATAGGTATCCGCCTCGGCGTCGTAGTCCCCAAGGGTGACGCTGCGCAGCTCCAGCTGGGAATTGCTGTCCGCCGCCCAGACGGAGGCGTTCTCCCCCTCCAGCACCAGGTACCCGGCAGGGAGAACGATCTCATCCCCGCTCTCGTCGCCCCCGGCCTTCAGGTAGACGTGCTGGCCGATGAGCAGTCCGTCGGAGGAGTCCAGGGTCACATAGAAGGTATATTTGGCGCTGCGGCTGTCGCTGCTGCTGCTGTCATAGTAATTGTCGCTCTCGCTGTCGTCCGCGGTGGTGCTGGTGTCGATGCTCTCAATGACGCCGCTCCAGGTCTGGGAGTCGTCCGTCCGGGAGACGGCGGTGATCTCCATCCCCTCGTACAGGCTATAGATTTTCTCCTCGCTGACCGTACCCTTGATGCGGTAGGTGCCCGTCTCCATAATGGTGATGTAGGCGTCGCTGGAGCCGCTGTCATAGTAGGAATAGGCATACTCGCCGCTGCTGTCGTCCGCCACCGACTGCACCAGTCCGCTGACCTCGGCGTAAACCTCCGTCTCGTCCATGCTGTCCTTGAGCCGTTCCAGCTCCGCCTGCTTCGTCTTGAGGTTGTACTCCGCCTCCGACTTGTTCAGCTCCGTCTCCTGAATTTGCAGGGTATAGGAGAGCTGCTCGGAGGAGGACGCCTTTTTCTTCTCCTTCTCCAGAGAGGCGATCTGCGTCTCATAGTTGGTGATGCTGTTCTGGAGCTGCTCCACCTCCAGCTCCGCCATCTCCACCGAAAGCTCCAGCGCGTCGGTGTCGTAGGAGAACAGCAGGTCCCCTGCCTGCACCGTATCCCCCGCCTGGACATAGGTCTTCTCCACCGTCTTGTTGCTGTCCTTCTGCACCTTGACGGTGGCCTTGGCCTCCACGATGCCGCTGTACTGGCTCGTTCCGGTCAGGTCTACCCCCATGAGCATGGCCACCGACTGGACGGAGGCGGCGCTCTCTCCGGCAGCAGAGGAACATCCGGTCACGCTCAGCCCCACAAGCAGAGCGGAGGCTATGGCCAGAAAACGTCTTTTCTTCATCGGATCTCATCCTTTCTCGCCGCAAAATGGCGGCGTACAGGTGCCTGTCTTCCAGCCCATTATAGCAGAAAGCCCCCTCCCCCGGCGGATTTTCCATTCTTTTTAAGAAACAATTCAGAATTGAGGCGGGTTTCAACCTGGTTCGACAGGGAAAAATCGGCTCCGCTCCGGAGGCATTTCCCCGAAGCAGAGGCCGATTCATTGTGCCCTTATTCCTTTTCCACGATATTGCCTGCCGACTTGTAGATGTGTCCGGGAGGGACGATGCCCCGGACGGAGGAGAGAGGATAGATGTTGCTCCCCCGGCCAATGACAGTGCCGGGATTGAGGACGCTGTTGCAGCCCACCTCCACCTGGTCGCCCAGCATGGCGCCAAATTTTTTCCGTCCCGTCTCGTACCGGGTCCCGTCCGGGTCCTTGACCACCACCAGGGTCTTGTCGCTCTTGACGTTGGAGGTGATGGAGCCCGCCCCCATATGAGCCTTGAAACCCAGGATGGAGTCGCCCACATAGTTATAATGGGGCACCTGCACCCGGTCGAACAGGATGACATTTTTCAGCTCAGTGGAGTTTCCCACCACAGCTCCCGTACCCACCAGGGCGTTGCCCCGGACAAAGGCCCCCGGCCGAACCTCCGTCTCCGGGCCGATAATGCAGGGAGGCAGCAGAGTGGCGGTGGGGTACACCCGTGCAGATTTGGCCACCCAGACCTGAGGGCTGACCTCCTCATATTCCTCCGGGTCCAGCTTTGGCCCCAGCGCCCGGATAAAGTCCCCGATGCCCTCCAGCGCCTCCCAGGGATAGGTGCAGCGCATCAGCAGAGGGGCGGCCAGAGTATGCTCCAGGGAATATAAATTCTGAATGGTAACGTCAATAGACATGGCAGTCATTCCCTTTCCTCAAAAATCATGGGATTCATTATAGTGTGACGGAGGGAGGATGTCAAGACGGGTCTGCAGGCTCCGCATTCTCTCCTGCTGTCT
>JAJBTD010000065.1 GCA_020861055.1 Clostridiales bacterium
ATGTGGGGCGGGTGGTATCCCCCACGCTGGCGATGGCGGTGCTGCGGGAGGCAGAGATTTCGGCGTTCCAGCCGGAGACGTTCTACACGGTCAATTTGGCTCTCCCGGACGGAAAAGCTACCAGCGGGCGGATGAAGGAAAAGGCTGACGCAAACGCCCTTGCCCAGTCCTGCGCCAACGGCACCGCCGTCGTGACCAAGTGTGAGCGCGAAGAAAAGAGCGAAAAGGCACCGGTGCTGTATGACCTGACCTCTCTCCAGCGGGACGCAAACCGTCTGCTGGGGTTCACGGCACAGCAGACCCTGGACTATTTACAGTCACTTTATGAGCGAAAATTAACCACATATCCGAGGACGGATAGCCGTTATCTGACCGATGATATGGCGGAAAAGGTGCCTGCTCTGGTTTCTGTGGCGGCAACGCTGACTGGTAAGGCAACACCTGCTAAACTGGCAGTGGGGACTGTTATCAACAGCAAAAAGGTCAGCGACCACCACGCCATTATCCCCACCATGAGCGCAGAACGGGCAGACCTATCCGCACTCCCCTCTGGGGAAAGGGAAATTCTGCGCATGATCGCCACCCGGCTACTGGCCTCCGTCGCTCCGCCCTATCGGTATGCGGAGACCGTTGCGGAGTTCCGATGCGGTGAGGAGATATTCGCAGCCAAAGGAAAAACGGTGCTGGACGCAGGCTGGAAAGCCATTGAGAAGCCCGGAAAGGCCGATAAAGCGGATGCACCCCTGCCCATGATGCAGGTGGGCGACAGCTTCCCCGTGGTGTCTGCCGAGGTCAAAGAGGGTCAGACAAAGCCCAAAGCCCACTACACGGAGGACACTCTGCTCTCCGCTATGGAGCGGGCCGGTGCGGATGAGATGCCGGATGAAGCGGAACGCAAGGGCATTGGCACCCCGGCCACCCGTGCCGGTATTATCGAACGGCTGGTGACACGGGGCTTTCTGGAGCGCAAGGGCGACAAAAAGGCCAAGAATCTGATCCCCACCGAAAAGGGCGCTGCCCTTATCACCGTTCTGCCGGAACAACTCCAGTCCGCCTCCATGACAGCGGATTGGGAGGAAAAGTTGTTGAAAATTGAACGTGGAGAGTATTCTTCGGCGGCGTTCATGTCGGAAATCGTCGAGATGGTCACAAGCCTGGTGGACGACTATCAGGTGGTGAAGGATGCAGCCGTTATCATGCCGGACGCCCGCAAGTCCCTGGGCAAATGCCCGGTCTGCGGTGCCGATGTGGTGGAGCGCCCCAAGTCCTATGCCTGCTCCAACCGCCAGTGCAATTTTGTTCTCTGGAAAAGCAATCGCTATTTCGAGGCCATTGGCAAAAAAATGACCGAGAGCGTTGCGAAGCGGCTTCTGAAAACCGGCTGTGTCCGCATGAAGGATTGCTATTCCCGGCGGCTGGACAGGTATTTTGACGCCACTATCTTCTTGGACTTCGATGAGACCGGCAAAGTCCAGTACCGAATGGAAAAAGGAATGTAAAGGAGGGGTGATTGATGGCAGAAAACAAAACCGTATATCTCCACGATGCCGCCTATGCCCGCGCCAACGGCGAGATTGAGCAGTACCACCGTTCCCGGAAAACCAACATCGACTGCAAACGGGCAATCGAGAGCGCCATTCGGGAGAACTTCGACGGGATGCACCTGAACCACGACGCTGCCAGGCCCGTGGTGGAGCAGTTCGGTGCTGAGCGGGTCGCCCATGTGCTGGCAGCGACTGTCCGTTACTTCGATTGGGACGGCAGATTCTCCCGTGACAACAAAGCGTGGGCGCAGACCGTCCCGTTTGTGCAGGACACCGATTCGCTGGGCATGGACAGAAGCACGGAGTATGTGGTGGAAAGTCACCCCGCTATGCTGGACGGCTTTATCAAACTGGCCCGTAAGGAGTTTGCGCGGGAGAAAGATATGGAAAAAGCTGCGGACGGGAAACGCCCGTCTGCATTGGAACAGTTAAAGGCGGGAAAGGACAGCCAGCAGGCAAGGCCGACTTCTTCTCCCAATAAGCGACGTGAGGAGGTACGCTAATGGATATTCAGGCATGGGATGACGTTCACGGGGCGAAAAGTCAGGAAACCTTGCAGGCATTTCTGGGCAGCCGGACGGACAGCTACGCCATTTTGCAGTTGAAGCGGACGGACGAGACCGCCCAAGATCGCTTCATGAACTACAGCTGGCTGGAGAGCCACGGCAGAGAACCAGAGGTGGATCACTACGATGTGGTCTACACGGGGGGCCTGCCTTCCGGCACCGCCCTGGAAGACCTCTATGTGAAGTTCAACATCGACCACCCGGCAGATTTCACCGGCCATTCCCTCTCTGTCAGTGACATCCTGGCGATAAAGCAGGCCGGTGTTGTAACCTGTTACTATGTGGACAGCATTGGGTTCCGCCAGCTCCCTGATTTTCACCCGGAGAACTATCTGCGGAATGCGGAGATGGCGATGGAGGACGATTACGGCATGATCGACGGCGTACTGAACAACGGCCCCAAGGAACCCGTCCGGGACGAACGTCCCTCCGTGTTGGAGAAGCTGAAAAATGCCCCGGAACCGGAATGGCCGCCGAAGCAGACGAAACACCGGGAGGAAAGAGGTCTCGAATGAATTTCACCAGAGA
>JAJBTD010000132.1 GCA_020861055.1 Clostridiales bacterium
ACAGTCTGCCCCATCTCAGCGAGCAGGACTTGAAAAACACTACCATCGAAATCACCAACAACTTCCACACCCGGATGCTGGAAGGGGCCATGGTGGCGGCGAAGGACCCTGCGCTGGAGTATGTGCAGATCGTCAGCTTTGGCTGCGGTCACGACGCCATTTTGTCTGACGAGATCAGCCGCATCCTCACTGAGAGCGGAGGCAAGTCCCCGCTGATCCTCAAGGTGGACGAGAGCGACGCTACCGGCTCCCTGGGGATTCGCATCCAGTCCTTCCTGGAGACTATTGAAATCAAGCGGAGAGACGCCCGGCTGCGGGAGGCAATGCTGCACTGTTACAGAGCGTTGCCGGAACCCAGCCCGGCAAAGTTCTACAAGCAGGACAAGAAGACCCGTACCATCCTGGTCCCCAATATTTCCGGGGAGGTGTCCGTTCTGCTCTCCGCCATCATGGAGAAGGAGCATTACATCGTCAAGACGCTGCCCATCGGAGGCCGGGAGCAAATCGCACTGGGAAAGAAGTATGTCCACAACGACATCTGCTTCCCCTGTCAGATGGTGATCGGAGAGCTAATCAGCGCCTTGCAGGAGGGCCACTACCGGCAGGACGAGGTGGCCGTGGCGATGGTGAAATTCCAGTGCGACTGCCGGATGTCTCACTATGCGGGGCTGCTGCGCAAAGGGCTGGACAGAGCCGGGTTCACAGAGGTCCCCATCGTCACCACCGACATGGGCGACACGAAGGAGATGCACCCAGGCGTCGCCGTCCTTGGGGTCAGCGCAGTCTGGGAGGCGGTGTGGACGTTTATGATGTTGGACATCCTCACCGACCTCTGTCGGAAGATACGCCCCTATGAGCTGCATCCCGGCGAGACGGACGAGGTTTACCAGAACTGCGTTGAGCAGATTGCGGAAGGTATCCGCAGCGGCGTAGGAAATGCCAGGCGTGCCTTTGCCCGCTGCATTGACCGGATGGGGCAAATCCCCTATGACCGGAGCCATCTGAAACCAAAGGTGTTCGTCACCGGCGAGCTGCTGGTGACCTATCACCCCGGCTCCAACTTCAACATCGAGCGGTATTTGGAGGCCAACGGCATGGAGACGGCCTTCCCCCGAATCACCGACCAACTGCGGAAGGATTTTCGGGCATCGGAGTGTGAAATCAGGGATTACCACGCCAACATCCCGCCCTATCCCCAGCTGGTGGAGGGACTGTTTGACTATGTGCAAAGGCAGCTGGAGAAGGTCACCATCCGGCACCCCCTCTATGAATACGCGAAAAAACCGAGGGAGCTGTATCAGGAGGTCAGTGAAATCATTCCGGAGACGCTGAGCTGCGGCGAGGGCTGGCTGATGGCGGCGGAGATCGCCCACAACGCAAAGAAAGGGGTCAAATCCTTTATCATTTTGCAACCCTTTGGCTGCCTGCCCAACCATGTCTGTGGCCGAGGCGTCATCAAGCGGCTCAAGGAGGAGTATCCCGACATTTCCATCCTCCCCCTGGATTTGGATCCGGACACCAGTTATGCAAACGTGGAAAACCGTCTGCAAATGCTCATCATGAATCATGGGGCACAGGGAGCGTAGCGGAAGTGCCGCTTGACGGCGGAGCAGGCGGCACAAGTTGCCGTCAGTTGAGGAGGGAACTCCCTTCTGAATTTCTACCCTTCAGAGCTAAAACGAACGAGCGAGAACTTTCTTCAAGGAAGTCCCCGCTCGTTTTCTTTTGTATTCCTCCAGGTCGTACCGCAAATCGGCGCAGCCTTTTCCTCGTAGCTTTTGCAATCGGGAGTGAGAGCAGCGTCTATCATCTGCTCCAACTTTTGCCGGTTGGTCAGAGGCTTGTTCTCGCCCAGCCAAGAGCCGTAACTGCCCCGGCTGGGCTTCGGGTCCTCGATGACGGACAGCCCGTTCTCCAGGCAGAGGATGTCGGAAATCCTGCGAATGGCAAAGCTGGAACCCCAGAAGTTCCTGAATTTTCGGGTGCAGTCCAGACTGGTGGAGTTGAAAATGATATGGGAATGGATGTGGTGCTTGTCCACATGGGTGCAAACGATAAAAGCGTGGTTGCCCTTCGTCAGCGACATCGCCAGGTCATAGCTGATTTGATTGGCTTTCTCCGGCGTGATCTCCCCCGGCTTGAAGGACTGCCTCATATGGTAGGCGATTACGTCGTTGTCCTTGTGCTGTTTGCCGGTGTAGGCGGCGTATTGTCGTTTTGAAAACAGAAACTCCGCATCCACGATGGACGGATTACATTGATAGGCGCTGACCCATTCGCCGTTGTCGGTCTTGTCTGGATTCTTCACATAGTCTGTTGACCGCCCCAGCGCCTGGGCGATGCTGCGCCCTTTCCCGGCGTGGAGCGGCTTCAAAAACGTCGTTGCCATAGTTGGCCTCCCTTCAAAAAGACGGAGGCTCTGAGGGAGCCTCCGCCATAGATGGCCTCATGGGAGAGGAAATAATTGTGTGGTTGTGAGGTGTAGGCCTGTCCAAAATGAACAGGCCTACTTTTTCTCATGCGATTTTCGCCAGGCTCTCCAGCACCTGTCCGAACAGTTCTGTGCAGTTGTCCAGGCTCTCCCGAACATCAAGCAAGTCCTGCGGATAATACCCGCCAC